>WFPH01000079.1 GCA_015487645.1 Thermosulfurimonas sp.
AGTTTGGTCCCTTTTTGGGGCTGGCCCTTCTGGCGGATGGAGGAGTAGCTTTTGTGTTAGACCATCGGAGCTTTGAACCTCTCAAAAGATTTTTAGGAAAAGCCGAACTTTAGGGCAGGCTAATAGCGAAAACTAGGCTCCGATCTTTAAGGCATAAAAAGGCCGAAATGTCGATTACGGTTTTTAATCTCTGTTAATTCTCCAAAACCTTCCTTGACATTTAAGATGATGGGCGGTAGGCTCAAGCCTACCTAGGTGGAGAAGCCGAAAAATTGTTTAGTTAAGGAGGGAGTGATGGCCGACATCAAGAAACATGACACACCTATGGTGGATGAGTTAAAGGGTGGCCCCTGGCCAAGTTTTGTGGACGACATTTATTCTTACGCCGAGAAGCACCAGAAACAGGCCTGTTTCGATCTGATGGGTCAGCTTGAGCTTTCTTACAAGCACAAAGAGACCCACTGGAAGCACGGTGGTATCGTGGGCGTGTTTGGGTACGGCGGTGGTGTGATCGGGCGTTATTCAGACCAGCAGGATAAGTTCCCGGCCATTTGGGCCTTTCATACGGTGCGTGTGAATCAGCCGGCCTCCAAGTGGTATCATAGTTCGGCCCTCCGGAAGCTCTGCGAAATGTGGGATCACCGGGGAAGCGGTATGCTGAATACCCACGGATCCACGGGGGACCTGGTTCTTCTGGGCACCGTAACCGAGCAGCTTGAGCCCATCTTCTTCGATCTTACCCATCAGATGAACATGGATCTGGGTGGCTCGGGCTCTAATCTCCGGACGCCTTCCTGCTGTGTGGGTAAGGCCCGTTGCGAGTGGAGCTGCATTGATACTCAGGCGCTCTGCTACGACCTTACGATGACCTATCAGGACGAGCTTCACCGTCCGGCCTTCCCTTATAAGTTCAAGTTCAAGATCTCCGGGTGTCCCAACGACTGTGTGGCGGCTATTGCTCGAGCCGACCTTTCCATCATCGGAACCTGGATTGATGATATTCGCATTGATCAGGAGGCTGTGCGGGCTTATGTAGGTGGAGAGCTTAAGCCCAATGCTGGAGCGCATTCCGACCGTGACTGGGGTCCTTTCGATATTCAGAAGGAGGTCATTGACCTTTGTCCTACCCAGTGCATGCACTGGGACGAGAAAGAGAAAAAGCTTTACATCAACAACAAAGAGTGCAACCGCTGCATGCACTGCATCAATGTCATGCCTGAGGCCCTGCGTCCCGGGACGGACACCGGAGCCACCATCCTGATGGGAGCTAAGGCTCCGATCCTTGATGGGGCTCAGCTTTCGACGGTGATCGTGCCTTTTATGAGGCTTGAGCCGCCTTACGATAATTTGAAGGAGCTTATCGAGAAGACCTGGGATTTCTGGATGGAGAACGGTAAGAACCGTGAGCGTTTGGGAGAACTCATTCAGCGTATTGGTCTCAACCGTTTCATCGTGGATGTGCTCGGGCTCAAGCCCATTCCGCAGCACGTTCGTGAGCCGCGTTCCAACCCCTACGTGTTCTGGAAGGAAGAAGAGGTTGAGGGTGGTTGGGACCGTGATGTGGCTGAATTCCGTAAGCGTCACCCGGCCTAAGGAATCCGGGTTTGGGAAGTTTTTGAAAATTTAAAGTAAGGAGGTTTGAGATGTCCGATAAGGTCTATGAGGAGATTCAAAATACCCAACTGGATGAGATTTTTAGCAAGCCTTATGATCCTGAGCTGGCCGAAAAGCTCTACAATCCCCAGAAGCCCATGGAGAACCGGATTACCGATATTGGTCCGCCTCACTACGCTCAGTTCTTTCCTCCGGTGATCAAGAAGAATTACGGTAAGTGGGTGAGCCACGAGATCATCCAGCCCGGAGTCATTAAGTATAAGAGCGAGACCGGCGATGTGGTTTACGCCGTGCGTGTGGGGTGTGCCCGGCTGGTGACCACGGACTATATTCGGGAGGTCTGTGAGATTGCGGACAAGTATTGTGACGGTTATGTCCGCTGGACCACCCGTAATAACATCGAATTCCATGTGACGGATGAGGAGAAGCTCCGGGCCCTTCTGGATGACCTGAAGGGTCGCAAGTTCCCCAACGGCTCTTACAAGTTTCCGGTGGGTGGAACCGGGGCCTCGGTAACCAACATTGTTCATACCCAGGGATGGGTGCATTGCCACACTCCGGCTATCGACGCTTCGGGTGTGGTCAAGGCTGTGATGGACGAGCTTTTTGATTACTTCGGTAGCCACAAGCTCCCGGCCCAGGTGCGGATTGCCCTGGCCTGCTGTCTCAACATGTGTGGCGCGGTGCACTGCTCCGATATCGCTATTCTGGGTATTCACCGGAAGCCTCCTCTAGTGGAAGACGATCGTCTGCAGCATGTCTGCGAGATCCCGCTGGTGGTGGCGGCTTGTCCTCTGGGAGCCATTAAGCCGGCTACGGTAGAGATCGACGGTGAGAAGAAGAAGACCGTCCGGGTGAACAAAGAGCGCTGCATGTTCTGCGGTAACTGTTACACCATGTGTCCGGCCATGCCGCTGGCCGACGGTGAAGGTGATGGTATTGCTATCCTGGTCGGCGGTAAGATCTCCAACCGGATCTCCCCGCCCAAGTTCTCCAAACTGGTGATCCCCTTCATCCCCAATGAGCCTCCGCGGTGGCCGACCACCGTTAAGTGGATCAAGAAGATCCTTGAGACCTATGCCCAGCATGCCCGGAAGTATGAGCGTCTGGGCGAGTGGGCCGAGCGCATCGGCTGGGAGCGCTTCTTTGAGCTCTGTGAGATTCCGTTTACCGAAAAGAGCATCGACGACTACCGCCTGGCCTACGACACCTATCGGACCTCGCTCCACTTCAAGTTCACCAGCCATGTGGAGCCCATGTAATTCTGGGTAGGGTAGATCGAAGGGGGCCTTTGGGCCCCCTTCGTTAATTTATTAAGGAAAGGAGGGATTCGAAGATGGCCATGGATAAGGAGGAACTCAAAAAGAAGATTATGGAGTTTATGGAAAAGAAATCCGGGGCGAAGTCCAAAGTGTATCTCAAAGATATGCAGAGGGCTATCCCCGAAGCTTCTCCCCGGGAGATCAAAAAGGCGGCCAATGAACTCGTGCAGGAGGGTAAGCTGGAGTATTTCTCCACGGGTTCCACGGTGATGTACGGAATTCCCGGGAAGGGGCAGCCCGTGGAATAGTAATTTGCTCCTAGAGGTTCTTCGGGGGGAGGAAATTCCTCCCCCTTTTGATTTAACTTCCCCAGATAGTTTTCTTCAAAGAAGCAGGCAGTAGAGTTTTAAGTCTCTTTTCGGCGGGCTCGATAAAGGCCTCAAACCATTTCTTGCCTTCGGAACTCAGTCTTACAAAGGCTCCCAGGGCCTGCATAAGACGAAATATCCGGGTGTAAAAGAGTTCTTGCAGGAATTCCTTTCTCGGACGGCCCGAAAAATGCAAATAAAGATCAAGAAGCTTTCTTTGTGGCAGATCCCTTACGTAAGGGTCATAGAGGAGAGAGGCCAGATCATAGGAAGGGGGCCCCAAACGCGCCCCCTGAAAATCTATGAGATAAAGCCGATCTCCTTTCACCATGAGGTTGCGGGACTGAAAATCCCGATGGAGAACCGTGGGTTGAAAAAACCGGGCCCAGGCCTCCCTTACGAATTCTTGCCATAGGGCCCTCTCCACGGGAAGCCACCTTCGACCCAGCCGCTGGCGAAGATACCAGGTCTCAAAGTAAAGGATCTCCTTTTCCCAGATAAGCCTGCGGTCGTAATAGGGCGTCTCAAGAGTGGCCTCCAGGGGGAATTGAGGGGCCAGGGCCTGAAGGTGGACCAATATTCTTATGGCCTGAGGGTAGAGGAGATTTTTTCGGGGATACTCCGCAAGCCTGAGGTCACCGAGATCCTCGAGTAAAAGAACACCCTCCGGCTCGCGGAAGGCCAGAATTTCTGGCACAGGCAGCCCGTGAGAACGGAAGAATAGTCCTAACCGGTAGTAGCTACGGGCCTCTTTTTTCCCAAAGTCTCCCGGCTGAGGCCAGACTAGGATCAAACACTCCCCTGAGGTTTTGACTCGGAAAAACCGCCTCGCCGAGCCATCTCCAGTTAGAGGAACGATCTCCCGGGGTCTTAGGCCCCACCAGGTGAAAACCAACTCTCCGAGCTTTTCCGGAGAGATCATGGTCTGGGAACAAAAGGAACCACTATACCTGCCCGGAGATCTTTCTGGGCCTGGAGATAAGTTTCGGGAGTGCCTATGTCCTGCCAGTAAAACCCGGTCGCCACCAGGGCCTCGGGATAAAACCCACGAGCTATAAGCTTGAGGTAGGCGGGCACCAGATCTCTTTCGTCGGGGAGTTCGGCGATCCACTCCGGAGAGACCACCTGAATACCGGTATAAGCGTAGCCCTCTCCGGAATCTTCTCCAAAGCCCACGACCAGCCCATCCTTCACGCGCACTCGGTTGAGTCCCTCCCTCCGATGACAGAACATGAGGCAAAGGGGCTTTCTTTTCAGAAAGGCCTCGAAGACCGCTCGCAGGGAAAAGTTGGTCAGGATGTCCCCATTCATCACCAGGGTGGGTTCAGTGAAAAAGGAAGCGGCGTTACGGAGAGCCCCGCAGGTGCCCAGGAGGTGCGGCTCTTCAAAGACCTCAAGGCGAATCTCCGGATGAGCCCTCTGGAAAGCCTCGGCAAAGGAGAGGATCTTTTCCTTCAGGTGCCAGGCGTTCAGGCCGATGATCCGAAAGCCTTGAGAGATGAGCGCTTCCAGGATGGTAGCAAGCAGGGGTTTACCCAGAAGGGGGAGAAGAGGTTTGGGAGTGTGGTCAGTATAGGGCCGGAGGCGCTCCCCCCGGCCGGCACAGAGCACGAAGGCCCGCATTAAGCTTGCTGAGCCTGGGCCCCCTCGGTTTTTTCGATCTTCTCTACCTCTTCCTGTACATCGGCCTCCCTGAGGGCCTGTTTAAAGGATCGGATACCCTTTCCGAGTCCGGCCCCGATTTCCGGAAGTCTTTTGGCTCCAAAGAGGAGGAAAGCGATAAAAAGGATAATAAGAAGTTCCTGAGTGCCCAGTCCGAACATAGGGGACCTCCTTTTAGCCTTTGGGTTCGAGTAACCATACCACAAGAATGCTTACTTCGTAAAGAAGAACCAGGGGAATGGCCAGGAAGAGCTGGTTGACCACATCTGGAGTGGGGGTGAGGATAGCCGCTACTAGAAACGCGCCCACGATGGCGTAAGGCCTGGCCTTTGATAAAGTCCTGGCTCGCACTATACCCAGCTTTCCGGCCACCGCCAGAGCTACGGGTATCTCGAAACAGAATCCGAAGATCACCAGCATTCGCACGGCAAAACTTATATAGTCCCGGAAGATAGGCTTGAATTCCAGGAGCTCGCCGCCGAACTGGGCTAGAAACCGGAAGGCCTTGGGAAAAACCAGGAAGTAGGCGAAAGCCGCCCCCCCCAGGAAGGCCAGGCAGGAAAAAAGGATAAGGGGGCGAGCAAAGCGTTTTTCGTGGGCGTAAAGTCCGGGGGCCACGAAGCGCCAGGCCTGGAAAATAATCACCGGACTGGCCAGCACGGCCCCGCAAATGAGAGCCACCTTGAGGTAGGTGAAAAAAGCCTCCTGATAGGCCACGAAAATGATCTGCTGCCCTTCCGGGAGGACCGCCCGGAGCGGTTTCAGGAGGAAGTTTAGTAGGGGGGTAAGTTGCCAGTAGCAGAGGGCCGAGGCCCCCACCCAGGCCAGAAGGCTTTTAAGGATGCGTTCCCGGAGCTCAAGAAGATGAGCGGTAAGCGGTAGGTTCTGATCTTCTTCGGGAAGTTCCGGGGTCACGATTGTTTGAGGAGATTTTCCATTTCAGCCGCCAGGCTTTGAGGATCAAGTCCGGCTCGGGCAAAGAGTTCATCCGGTTTGCCGGAGGTGGCGTAGTGTTCCAGACCTTTGAGGCGAATAAAGGCCGGTTTCCCTGAAAGAGCCAGTTCCCGGGCGCAAAGGGCCCCCAGACCGTTTTCTACCAGGTGGTCTTCCACTACCAGGATGGGCCCGGTTTCGGCGGCCCGAAGGAGATCCTCCCGGGGGAAAGGTCGCACGGAGGCTATGTTCAGGACGCCTACCGAAAACCCCTTCTCTTTGAGAATTTTTCGGGCGGCCAGGCACCGGTGCACCATGGCCCCATAAGTTACAAAGGTTCCGTCTTCTCCCCGGCGGATCCAGTCGGCCTGCCCCGGTTTGAATTGGTAATCTTTTCCAAAAAAGGGACGCCCATCTTCGTCCGTGATCACGGGCACCTTGGAACGGCCCATGCCTACAAAGGCATTGCCAGGTCGCCCGGCTATGAAACGTATGATGCGGTCGGTCTGGTTGGGATCGGCTGGGAGATAAATCTCAAAGTCTTTGAGGCTGAGGAGAAGCCCCAGATAATCTACACACTGGTGCGTAGGGCCATCCTCACCTACGTCGGCTCCGAGATGGGTGCAGACCACCTTGAGAGCCGTGCGGTTGAGGGCATTTAACCGCAGCTGGTTGTAGACTTCGTCCACTCCGAAGACCCCGAAGGTGGAAAAGAAGACCAGAAAACCCTCTTTGGAAAGGGCTCCGGCCACCGCCGCCGTATGGTGTTCCTGGATCCCGGACTCATGAAAGGCCTGCGGCGAGTGTTTGCGGAAAGCCGACATCTTGACTGAACCCTCGAGGTCGCAGGTGAGACCCAATACTTTTGGGGATTTTCCCGGAAAATTGTTCTTTTCGGCCAGCGAAAGGAGGGCCTTTCCGTAAGCCGAGCGGCAATCGGTCTTGGTCTCCGGATCGTAAAGCACGGGTTCTCCGGGATCTATCTCTACCGGCTCCGGGTCGTGGGGATGATGCGGGAAAGAGACCGGATAATTCCGGCGTTTTTCCATCCAGCGGTCGAGTTCCTCGGGATCGAAGCCCAGCTCGGCCAGGGCCTTTTGGCAGAGATCCGGAGAAAGGGGAGCGCCGTGCCATTTGGCGTCGTTTTCCATAAAGGAGACCCCGTGGCCCATCACAGTATGGGCTAGGATGGCTACCGGACGTTCAGGATGAGGGACCTCTCCCAGAAGGAAACTTCGCAGAGCTCGGTAAAGGGCTGCAAAATCGTGTCCGTTGACCTCGATAATGTTCCAGCCGGTGGCCTCGATCTCGGCTCGTAGGTCCTGAGGCATGACCTGATAGGTGTCTCCGCCGATTTGAAGGCGGTTGTAATCGATGAGAACGCAAAGGTTGTTCAGGCCGAACTTGACGGCCCAGCGCCGGGCCTCGATGACCTGCCCCTTCTGCTGCTCTCCATCTCCCATGAGGCAAAAGACCCGGGCCGGAAGCCCCTTGAGTTTGAGCGCCCGGGCCATGCCGCAGGCCGCAGACAATCCCTGTCCCAGGTTACCCGTGTTCCACTCCACACCCGGCACAGCCTGCTCTACATGGCCGGCAAAGGCCGATCCCGCTCGGCGGAATTCCAGGAGAAAGGGCTCCTCCGGGAAGAACCCGTATTCGCAGAGCACACTGTAAACTCCTGGACTGATATGGCCGTGACTTACCACCACCCGGTCCCTTTCCGGGGCCCGGGGATTTTTGGGATCGACCTTGGCCAGGGCGTAAACCGAAAGGAGGAGGCCCAGCGAGGAAAGCGATCCTCCAGGATGGCCGGAACCCGCCAGGGTGGTAGCCAGGAGCACCCTTCGAGCACAGCGCCTAAAGGCCTTATCAAACCAATCCAGTTCCTCGGGGCTAAGTTCGGGACGTTGAGGATCGAGTCTTAACATAGGGAGCCTCCTCCGCAGGGTTACGGGAGACCTATACCCTCTCTCGCGAACTTTTCAAGAGGGGCGGAGGGGGCTTTCTTAAGGAGATTTCTTTTCCCGCTTCATCGCGATGACCCCGGTGCGGACGATTTCTTTGATACCGATGGGTTTAAGTAATTCAATTACCGCCTGGAGTTTGCTCTGGGGCCCGGTGACCTCGATGGTGTAAGTGCGCGGGCTCACATCCACCACCTTGCAGCGGAAGATGTCACACATCCTGAGGACCTCGGCCCGGGTCTCCTTTTCGGCCCGAACCTTGATAAGGGCCATTTCCCTCTCCACAAACTCTCCTTCTTCCGTAACGTCCACCACCCGGTAGACATCGATCAGCCGCCGCAGTTGTTTGATTATCTGTTCGATGATGAGGTCATCCCCCCGGGTTACCAGGGTGAGATGGGAAAGGGTAGGATCCAGGGTCTCGGCCACGCAGAGACTGTCAATATTGAACCCGCGACCACTGAAAAGCCCGGCAATTCTGGCCAGGGCCCCGGGGGTGTTTTCCACCAGCACCGAAAGCGTATGTTTCTTTTCCGCCATTTTCGCCTCCTAAACCAGGATCATTTCCGTGGTGGCCCTTCCGGCCGGAACCATGGGGAAGACCCCTTCTTCGGGAGCAATGTGGATGTCCACCAGCGTGAGCCGGTCGCTTTCCAGGGCCTGTTTCAGAATCGGTTCCACCTCTTCGGGCCTGGTGGCCCGGAGCCCGAGGGCTCCATAGGCCTCGGCTAGTTTCACGAAATCCGGAAGGACCTGAAATTTGACCGCCGAATAACGTCTCTCATAGAAGAGTTCCTGCCACTGGCGCACCATTCCCAGATAGCCGTTGTTCAGGATGATGACTTTGATGGGGAGCCCCTGCTCCATGGCCGTGGCCATTTCCTGGATGTTCATCTGGATGGACCCGTCGCCGGCCACGTCGATCACGATCTTGTCCGGATTGCCCATCTGGGCCCCGATGGCCGCCGGGAACCCAAAACCCATGGTGCCGAGTCCCCCGGAGGTGATAAGGGTGCGGGGTTTGTCGAACTTGTAGTACTGAGCCGTCCACATCTGGTTCTGCCCCACCTCGGTGGTCACGATGGCCTCTCCCCGGGTGAGCTCATAGAGCTTCTCGATCACGAACTGGGGCTTGATGTAGTCCCCCTCCTGCTTGTAGGTGAGGGGGTAGCGCTTTTTCCAAATCTCGATCTGTTCCCACCAGTCCTTGAACTGCTCCCGCCAGATCTTCTCCGGGCGGCCCACCTCCTTCACGATCTGAAGGAGCTTCTCAAGGGCCCGCTTGCAGTCCCCCACGATGGGCACATCCACCCGGACGTTTTTCTGGATGGAGGTGGGGTCGATGTCGATGTGGATGATCTTGGCCATGGGGGCGAAGGCGTCCACCTTTCCGGTCACCCGGTCGTCGAAACGAGCCCCCACCGCCAGGATGAGATCACTGTTGGCCACCGCCATATTGGCGTAGTAGGTTCCGTGCATGCCAAGCATGCCCAGGGACTGGGGATGAGTCCCCGGAAAGCCCCCGAGCCCCATGAGGGTCATGGTGACCGGCAGGTTGAGTCGTTCGGCCAGCTCCCGCAACTCTTCATGAGCTCCGGAAGCGATAGCTCCCCCACCCACAAGCACCACCGGCCGGGTACAGCTCTCCAGCAACCGATAGGCCTTTTCCACCTGTCTGGGATGGGGATCATAGACCGGGTTGTAGCTCCGCAGACGGATTTCCTCCGGCCAGTAGAATTCCGCTTTGCCCTGCTGAACATCCTTGGGCAGATCCACCAGCACCGGGCCGGGCCGTCCGGTGCGAGCAATGTGAAAAGCGGCCTTGAGGATCCGGGGGAGATCTTCGGTTTTTTTCACCAGGAAGTTGTGTTTGGTGCATGGCCGGGTGATACCGGTGATGTCCACCTCCTGGAAGGCGTCGTTACCGATAAGCTTGGTGGGTACCTGTCCGGTGAGGATCACCATGGGGATGGAATCCATGTAAGCGGTAGCGATCCCGGTCACGGTGTTGGTG
>WFPH01000080.1 GCA_015487645.1 Thermosulfurimonas sp.
GAATAATCGTCAGAAAGAGGGGCGGGTGCCGGTGGGCCGGATTACCCGCCCTCACGGACTTAAAGGCGAGCTCCGCGTTCAGCTCTTCCTTTCCGATCGGAGTTTATTGAAAGATATCCCTGTCTTCTATCTCGGCCGGGAGGAGTCCGCAGAAAGTCTTCGCCCCACAGGGGTTCGTGAGGCTCCCGGAGGTCGGGATCTTCTATTCCGCTTTGAAGGGGTCGAAGATCTCGAAGCGGCGGAAGAATTGCGCGGGCGGGTCCTTTACGCCGAACTCGCGGATTTCCCCGAGCCGGAGGAAGGAGAGTATTACTATTTCCAGCTGGAGGGCCTTCTAGTTAAGAACGAACAGGGGGAGAGGCTCGGACAGGTGAAAGGGGTTATGCCGGTGGGCCCTTACGATCTCTTGGAGGTCGAAACCGAAAAGGGACAGAGCTTTTATCTTCCCATGGTGGATGAAATCATTTTAGAAATCAACTTGGAAGAGGGCTTCATCCTGGTTCGCCCTACCCCGGGGCTTCTCGAAAGCCAGCTGGAAAGCAAATGACCTTCGAAGTGGTCACCATTTTTCCGGAATATTTCGAGTCTCCCCTCAAAGTGGGCCTCCTCGGTAAGGCCATCGAAAGGGGGCTCATTAAGGTCCGCCTCCACAACCTGAGGGACTTTGCCACCGACAAGCATCACACCGTGGACGATAAACCCTTTGGGGGTGGGGAGGGGATGCTCTTCAAGCCCGAGCCCCTCTTCCGGGCCCTCGAAACCCTGAAAAAACAGCCCCCCAAGCCCCGAATCGTTTACCTTTCCCCCCAGGGAAGGCTTTTGACCCACGAAGTGGCCCGGGAGCTGGCCTCCTGCGAGCGTTTGGTCCTCCTCTGTGGCCGCTACGAGGGGATCGACGAACGCATTCGGGAACACTTTGTAGACGACGAGATTTCCATCGGGGACTATGTGCTTTTCGGGGGGGAAGCCGCGGCCCTGGTGCTCATCGAGGTGCTCTCCCGGCTGATTCCCGGGGTGGTAGGGTGTGAGGATTCCGTAGCCAAGGACTCCTTTGCCGACGGACTTCTTAAACATCCGCAATACACCCGGCCCCGCAACTTTCTGGGTTATGAAGTTCCGGAAGTTCTCCTTTCGGGGAACCATGCCGAAATCGAACGCTGGCGGCGCCGCAAGTCGCTTGAGGTAACCTTCGAGCGCCGACCGGAGCTCCTGAAAAAGGCCCGTCTCACCGAAGAGGACCGGGCCTATCTCAAACACCTCAAACGAGAAAGGCTGCGCCTTTACCTGGCCCTGGTGCACTACCCCGTAGTAAACAAAGAAGGCCGCAAGATCGCCTCCTCCTTCACCAACCTTGACCTCCACGATCTTGCCCGGGTTGCGCGCACCTATGGCCTCAAGGCCTATTATCTTGTGCAACCCCTTTCCGATCAGAGGGCCATCATGGAGGAACTGCTCGCCTTCTGGCTCTCCGGCCCTGGAGCCCGGCACAATCCTGACCGAGCCGAAGCTTTGAAACTGGTACGTCTCCGGCGTTCGCTGGAGGAGGTACTCCAGGAGATCCGGGAAGCCGAAGGCCAGCCCCCAGTCATGCTGGCTACCGACGCCCGGCCTTTGCGTCCGGCCCTCCCCTACGAGGAAGCCGGCAGAATAATTCGTTCCGGCCAACCAACCCTTATCCTGCTGGGAACGGCCTGGGGGTTGGCGCCGGAGGTCCTCGAGCGGGCCGATCACTTTCTGGCCCCCATTCCGGGGGCCCTTGACGACTATAACCATCTTTCGGTAAGATCAGCGGCGAGCATCATAGTTGATCGTCTCTTAAGGGAGGTTGTGTAAGATGTTTCCCGCTATTCATGAGGTAGAGAAGCGTTATTTACGGAGTGATCTTCCGGAATTCCGTCCGGGGGACACCGTACGGGTGCATTACCGCATCCAAGAAGGCGAGGAAAAGGAACGGGTACAGGTCTTTGAGGGCGTAGTCATCCGCAAACGCGGAAGCGGCACCGGGGCCACCTTCACCGTGCGGAAGATCTCTTTCGGAATCGGGGTAGAGCGGACCTTTCCGCTGCATTCTCCGCGGATCGAGAAGATCGAAGTCGTCCGTCGCGGTAAGGTGCGCCGGGCCAGGCTTTACTATCTGCGGGGCCGTTACGGTAAGGCCGCCCGCATTAAAGAGCGCCTGTAAGCATGCTCTGGCCCCCCGAAAGCCTGTCCACCGAACGCTGGGCCCGGGAGAAACGTTATCGTCGGGCCGGTTATCGGCTGATAGCCGGGGTGGACGAAGTGGGTCGGGGGGCCCTGGCCGGGCCGGTAGTGGCCGCGGCGGTGATCCTCCCGGAGGGCTTCGATCACGAGGATCTGGCCGACTCCAAGATCCTTTCCCCGGAAAAACGGGAAGCCCTCTACGAGATCATTACCAGGGAGGCCCTGGCCTGGGCCGTGGGCGAGGCTTCGCACGAGGAAATCGACGCCATGGGTATCCTTCAGGCCAGTCTACTGGCCATGGCCCGGGCGGTTACCAGGCTTTCCCCTACCCCGGAACTCCTTCTAGTGGACGGCCGTTTCACTCTTCCGGGCTGGGGAGGCCCCCAGAAGGCCGTGGTGGACGGCGATGCCCTCTGCGCCTCCATTGCCGCGGCTTCCATCCTAGCCAAGGTCCACCGCGACCGTCTCATGGAAGAGCTGAGCCCGGCCTATCCCTCCTACGGTTTTTCCCGCCATAAGGGCTACGGCACCAGGGAGCATCTCGAGGCCCTCCGTCTATATGGACCCTGTCCGATACATCGTCGAACTTTTCGCCCAATTTGTGAGGCTAAAAAACCCTAAGGCCTTTGGACGCCGGGCCGAAGGGCTGGCGGCGGAATACCTGCGTCTTAAGGGCTACCGGATCCTTGAGAGAAACTGGCGAACCCGCTTTGGAGAGATTGACCTCGTGGCCCAAAAAGGGGATACTCTGGTCTTCGTAGAGGTCAAGGCCCGGCGGGGGCGCGAAAAAGGGCTCCCCGAGGAGGCCATCACCGAAGCTAAGAAAGCCAAGCTCTTAACACTAGCCCGGGCCTACTTATCTTCTTATCAGGGACGGACGGAAAAGGTGCGCTTCGACGTCGTTGCTTTTGATCTCTCGGGAAGGAAACCCTCCATAAGACATCTCAAGGGGGTCATCGAGGATGGCTGAACGAGGGGTGCCCCTTACCTATGAGGATCTCTTGGCCAAACCGGCGGCCGAGGCCGAAAGGCTGCTGGCCGAACTTCCCTTTCAAGAACAGCTCCAGCTGGTTCTCACCACCCCCTGGCACCTGAGGCCAAAGATCATCACCCTCTCTCCGGTAGCCGAAGGCTTGGTGAGGAACCTCCCTCCCCAGGAGCTCTTCCTCACCCTCAAGGCCGTTTCCACCGAAGAGGCCATAGATCTCTTAAGTTACGCCAAAGGAGAGCAAATTCAGCTCCTCTTTGATTTCGATGCCTGGCGCAAGGATCGTATTGTCCCGGAGAGGTTTCTGGCCTGGCTGGTACTTCTTTTTGAGGCCAGTGAAGACAAGGTGGCCCAGTGGCTGCGGGTAGCGGATTTCGATTTCCTGGTAGCTGTCCTCCATAAATTTATCCGGGTGGTAAAACTTCCGGACGATACGGATCTCACCGAGGCCATGGATTGGCTCCCCCCTTACACCCTGGACAACGTCTACTTCATCGAGTTCAAGAGAGAAAAGTTCGAGTTCTATTTCCGGCGCATAATCGAGATCATCCGTGACATGGAAGAAACTTACTACTACAACCTCATGGAAGCTCTCATCTGGGAGTTGCCCTCTCAGGCTGAGGAGATGGCCTACCGCTGGCGCCGGGGCCGGCTGGCCGACCACGGCATCCCCGATTACTTCGATGCCCTGGAGGTCTACGCCCCTGTCGTGGGAGGAAACCTTCGCAAAGTAGATCCTCAATTTCTGCCGGGAAAGACCGTCGAGGAACCGGAGACGCCTCCCGGATTTCTTCCGGTCCTTTATTACCCTGGAGCGGAGCGCTTCACCGAAGCCCTCTCCCGGATCACCGATCCTGCCCAGCTCGACCGCCTCAAACGGGAACTTGCCTGGATCACCAACAAGGTCCTCACCGTGGATCACGTAAATCTTGACGAGATCTCCCAGGTGGAAGACTCCCTCTCCAAGGTCTTGGGCTATCTCAACATCGGAGTGGAGTATCTGGCAGGGGCTGACCCGGAAGCCGGAAAGAGAGTCCTTGAGAGCTATTTTTTGGAAGATATCTTCCGGCTGGCCCATACCCTCATCGTGAGACTTCGCAAGAAGGCCCGGGAGATTTCTTCTCAGGGAGGCCTGGACACCAGAGTGCTAAAGTATCTAGACGACCCTCTGGCCTCCTACTTGAAGGGGGTTTCCGCCCGGGATGCCAATCGTTTGAAGTTCTATGTGCCGGAGAAGGCGGGCACGGCCGAGGAATATCGCTGGTTCCGTACCCTCTCGGAGGTGAGATATGTAGAGAATGTTCTCGAGATGGTGGGCTACTGGGCCCCTCTCATTCAGAAAGCCTTCGGGACCCCGCCCCTCTGGGTGGCCGAGCTCGCCACCCAACGTACCAACTTCCTTGAACCTGGGGATATCACTTGGTCGGCTCTCATCCTTACAGGGCTGGCCAACTGGGTTTGTTTCCGGGAGTTCAAGTTCAGACCGATCCCGGCCGACAAATGGCCGGAAGTCCTGCGGGCCTTTTTGGAATTTCGTCCGGATCCCGAAAGGAATCGGTTCTCTTCGGAGCTCTTCGAGACCCTCGAGAATAACTTCCGCCGCTTGGCCCAACAGACCCTCTACTACGCCCCGGAGCTCACGGAAAGCTTCCTACGTTTCGCGGTCTCCCGCTTCGAAGAGGAGTTCGCCTTCGCCGAACCGGACGCCCCTCCTGACCCCCGCTACGTCCGGTACGTGTTGCTCGCCCTGGAATGAGAACCCGCCTCCCGGTCTTCTTGGAGAGCTTTGCAAAACTTCTCCTCCCCCTCTGGGGGAGGCTGGGTGGAGAAAAACCCTCCCCTGCCCCCTCCCAAAGGGAGGTGAATTGATTATACAAAGGTCTCTTCTTTGAGCCGGTAGAATATCTGGCCCTCAAATTCTGTCTTTTGAAGCCGGCCCTTCTCCACCAGTCGGTGGAGCTTCCGGGCTACGGTCTCAAGGTCGCTACCTAAAGCCAGGGAAAGCTCCTCTGCGGGAGCCGGCCTGCGGGCCAGATAGGCTAAAATTTCTTTCTCAGAAAGGCCGCTTTCAGCCTTACCCGGGCCCCGGGGCGAGGAGGCGATGACCTCCGCGCCCAATTCCCGGGCCAGAGCCAGCAATTCCGCATAATCCAGGGGGGCGGCCCAGGACTCCGCCGGAGGCCGCACCACGGTATTGAGCTGAACCCGGTGGGGGCCGATGTGGGCCACCGCCTCCCGTAAAGCCCTTATATCCTCCTCCGCGTCGTTGAGCCCCTTCACCAGAAGGATCTCAAGCCAGAGCTCCCCTCTCATTTCTCTGCGCAAGCGGGCCAGCCCTTCTACCAGGTCATCGGGCGAGATTTCAGGAGCCGGCCGATTGACCCGCCGAAAGGCCTCCGGCCTAACAGCATCCAGCGAGGCCAGCACATAGTCCACCTCAGAGAGGGCCTCGAAAACTTCCGGAACCGCAAGCGTGGTACTGTTGGTGAGCACGGCTATAGGTTTCACGCTGAGCCGCCGCACCAGCCTGACCACCTCCGGAAAACGCACGTTCAGTGTGGGCTCTCCGGAACCGGTAAGGGTCACCACGTCGCAGGCCTTCTCCGCCAGCGCCTGTCTGAGAGCCGCCTCTATCTCTGTCAGGGATCGGTATTCCGCCCTCTCGGTGGTCAACCGGGTGGTTCGGCCGACCTCGCAGTAAATACAATCCATGTAACAGACCTTGGGGGGAACCAGGTCAACCCCTAGAGAGAGTCCCAGCCGGCGGGACCTTACCGGACCGAAAACGGGCATAGGTAAACCCCTATAGGCCCTTTTACTTTCTATTTTCCTGGGCGAGCTCCCGCATCTTCAGATAGGCCTCGCGGGCCAGGCGCACGTGCTCCATAAACCAGGGAAGCTCCCCGAGGTGCAGGGCCTGAGGCCCGTCGCAAAGGGCCACCTCCGGCCGGGGATGAAACTCCACCAGAACCATGTTGGCTCCGGCGATTACCCCCTGAGCCGCAACATGGTAGATGTCCTTGATCCCGTCCGGGGCCTCCACCCGGGAACCGATGGGGTGAGAAGGATCCACACATACCGGAAGTCGCGTCAGGCGCTTGACCACCGGCACGTGTCCGAAATCCACCAGGTTGCGATGGGGATCTCCGAGATGGGTCCTTACGCCTCGCAGACAGAAGACGATCTTATGGTTGCCCTCGCTGGCAATGTATTCGCAGGCATTGAGGGATTCCTCAAGTGATAGCCCCATACCGCGTTTGTAAAGGACCGGAAAATCCGTCTGGCTACCCACCGCCCGCAGGAGCTCGAAGTTCTGGGCATTCCGGGTCCCGATTTGAAGCATCACCCCGGTGGGATGCCCGGTTTGCTCCAGGGCCTCGCGGATTTCGTCAATGTGGTGCGGGGCGAGCACCTCCATGGCGATCACCCGGATACCGTACTTCCCGGCCAGCTCGAAGAGCCAGGGCAGGCATTCCTTACCCAATCCCTGGAAGTCGTACGGGGACGTGCGGGGTTTGTAAGCCCCCATGCGGGCCGTAACCACCCCGGCCTCGGAAAGGGCTTTAAAAATGGTCTCGGCGTTTTCCCTGGAATCTACCGCGCAAAGCCCCGCAAAGACGTGGAAGGAGTCCTGATCAAAACGCAAGCCCTGGTACTCGAAACCGAATGGTTCAAGGGTTCCGTGGCGACCGATCCTCCGGTACTTGGCCGAGACCCTGATGGCCCGCTCCACCCCTGGGAGGGCCTGCACCTCTTCAAGCGGTACCCGTTGCGTGTCGCCGATGAGATGAATCTCCGTAACCTTTCGGGTAACCCCTTCGTATTGGGCCACGTGCAGGCGAATTCCATCAAACCGAGAAAGATATTCCTGGATCTTTTTAAATTCCGGGCTCTCCGGGCCAACTTCGGATTTCAAGATGATGATCATCTTTCCCCATCCCTCCTCACAAGATTTCCTTTACATAGTGACGCAAATTACCGAAAACACAAGCCCGTCCCCCAATTTTCCTTCCAATCTTTCCGGAAAAAATTTTTTCCATTTAAGACATACAAAGAATATCAACGATTATCAAAATAAAAGTTTGAGAAAATTAAATAATTTTGTCTTTCAGGACTTGAAAACTCTTCTGACTCTTAGCCAAAATTAATAAAGAACTCTTATGGAGGTGGGGTCTATGGATAGGTTAAAGGTATGGTTGGCGGTTTCAGGGGGAGTTTTATTGCTATTTTTAGGAGCTTGCACCAAGGAGTCGGCAGAAAAGCGAGCTGAGGTTATCAAGCCCCCGGTGGTAGCTCCGGGAGCGACTTATGTGGGATCGGAAACCTGCCTGGAATGTCACGAGGACTTTGCCGCGGATGCCAGGATCAACGTACACCTGCGACTGGCGGACTTTGAGGCTCCGGGCTACGCCAAGGGTTGCGAGGGTTGCCATGGTCCGGGCTCAAGGCACGTGGAGGCCATGCAGGAGGACGAGACCGAGGCCGGGCTCAAGGCCATTATTCGCTTCGGAGAGGAGGGTTTTGAAGGTGAAGAGGCCAGCGCGGTCTGCATGACCTGCCATGCCGGCGGCGAGACCATGCACTTCGCCTTCTCCGCCCACTTTGAAAACGACGTAGCCTGTTCGGATTGCCACAAAGTTCACGGTAACAAGCGGGAAGCGCTTTTAGCTAAGTCCGAGCTTGACCTCTGCGCCTCCTGTCACCGGGATGTGGCGGCCAGACTCTACTTCCCCTCCCGGCATCCGGTGAAGGAGGGGCACATGCTCTGTTCCGACTGCCACAACGCCCATGGCACAGGCAACCCGGTGCCGGGCATGATCCGGACCGAGGAGCGCCTGAACGACCTCTGCCTCAAGTGTCACACCCGCTACCAGGGGCCGTTCGTCTTTGAGCACGAGCCGGTGGTGGAGGACTGCACCATCTGTCACGATCCCCACGGCACGGTGGCCAACAATTTGCTGAAGCAGAACGAGCCCTTCCTTTGTATGCAGTGCCACGAGATCCATTTCCATGCGACGAGGCTTGCGGATACTCAGAATAGTATCAATCCCACCGATAGCAGTGGCGAGCCTCCTGGTCAGGTGGGGAATTTTACCTCCTCCTCTCCTCATGCCTGGGCGCGAGCCTTCCTCACCAAGTGCACCCAGTGCCACCAGCAGATCCACGGTTCGGACTTCCCGTCTCAATCTATTCCCGGACAGGGTCGTATGCTGACCCGGTAAAGGAGGTGTGACCATGAGGAAAGAAACCAAACCCTGGGGAGGTGGGTATATGAGATGGCTTGGTTTGCTTGTAGGTTTGTGTCTGGTCCTCTTTGCGGGGCCGGTTTCGGCCCAGGAGGAAAAGACCTATGAGATGAGCGTAAGTGCCGGGGCCTCGGTAAACGACTACGGGGATGAGGCCAGCCGGGCCGCGGAGTACGAGAGCCGGGTGGACAAGGACAGCACCTGGTACTTCTCCGGCGAGGGCCGGGTCGAGGAGGGTAATCTTCTTCTCCGCTTTCACGGCACCTACATCGACGGCGACGATCAGAACTACGGGCTTGCGCTCGACTGGGCACGGATCTTCAGCGTGAAGAGCAAGTATCACCGTTTTTACCACCGGCTGGATCACGATACGCTGGAAAACCTCGCGGCTCACTCTTATGGATATGCCGGAGGCGGTTTATACAACGGGGGAGTGCCCACTAAAATTTGTAATTGTACGGGAAGCGCCTATGTGTACCACCGGGATTACAATCTTGGCGAGGATTACGGAATTACTAGATCAGAATGGAAGAATAGCCTGGTATTTCGGTTGCCAGCCCTTCCGGGCTTGACTCTGGGATTTAATTATCGTTACGAGACGCGCAAGGGGTTTGACCAGGCCCGGACCCTCTCCAAGTGTTCCGGCTGCCACGTGGTAGCTATGACCAAGCAGATCGCGGAGTTCACCAACGAGTATGTGCCGTATCTTGAGGCTCGCCTAAAAAATTGGACCTTTCATTACAGTTTTCTTTACAGAGACTTTAGTTCTAGCAGTGATACTCCAACTTTTAATCCTCTAAATGCCCAGAATCCTTGTCCTAACGGATATACTAACTGTTTATATAATCCGAATCATCCTTTTGGATCCAGAGTTCTTTACGACGAACAAAGTGGTCCCATGCCTTTTGCCCGTACCCCGGACTCGGAAAAGTGGATGCACAATTTGAAAATCAAGTGGGAGCCGGTCTCTACGCAAGTATGGAGTTTCGGCTTCGTGGCCTCGCAGAACAAGAACAAGAGTTCCAACGATGCTGAAGGTGGTACGGGGATTCTTTACGGAGATTCTGGAGACGAGCTCGAGCAGGAATACTCCGCTTTCTGGGGCAACTGGCACTGGCGGATCAACCGCAACTGGAGTCTGACAGCCAGGGCCAAACTCTATGACATGGATGCAGACGATGTCTTTCTTGATGACTATCCAAACTATCCGGTGGGAGACATAAACTTCGATTATCATCGTGAGTCGGCCTACGATGAAGATGGTTTTTCGTTGGCTTTGGATCTTGCCTGGCGCTATAGCTCGGCGCTCAAGTTACGCTTCGGCTACGAGCTGGAGTACGAAGATCGAGAGAACGCCGAGGCCCACGATGTGACCGACGACACCACCACGCACACCTTCAAGCTCGGGGCCACCTGGCGGGCGAGGCCGGGGCTCAAGGTCAAGGCCGATTATCGTTTCGTGTATGTGGATAGCCCGTACCTTCACAAAAATGCCGCCGATCCCCTGCCGGCCGATAACGGTACGGATTACACCCAATCTTCTGTTGACTGTCCCGATTGCAATCCGGCAACTTGGACTACAAGCTCGATGTATGAGTTCTTAGTTTACTCCCGGCGCACCAAGGATTTTTCGGCCGAGCCCAAATATGTGCACGATCTGACGGTAAAAGGGGATTGGATGCTCAACGCCTATGCCGATTTGGCCTTTCATGCCCGCTTCAAATACGGCGAGAACACCGAAACCGACGGCTACGACTGGGAGCAGAATCTCTTCACTGCGGGCCTGAACCTCACCTTGACTCCCTGGCAGAAGCTGGGGCTCAATGTGGGCTACGAATTCTTCTACGACCAATACACGGCCATGATGTGCTCGGCTCTATACCACGGGTGAGCTGGGCATGTCATGTCGGACCAGGTTCGGTCCGCCTGCGATGAACTTGATTGGGAGAACGTGGCTCATACCTTCTATCTCTCCCTCTTCGCCAGCCCCATGGAGAAGGTGGAGTTCACCGGCACGGTGAGCTACACCTTGGCCGAGGCCGAGATGGATTCTCCGGGATTTAGGGATTATTGGCCCATATCGGTTAAAGGTGGTATTACCTCGGCCTACAATCCCTCCCTCATGAACAACGCCGACGAGTACTCTGATCTCGACTACTCCATGCTCGAGATCGAGCTCACCGGCACTTACAAGATCACCGACAATCTCTCCTTCACCCTGAACTACTGGTACAGCGACTTTGACGACGACGAGCCGTATGTCTACGGCGACCTCGACGGCGACGCCTACAGCCTGACCGGATTCTTGACCTGGAGTTTCTAGCGCCCCTGCGCTTAAACCCCGCACCTTCCTCCGGGCGGGCCTCCACGGCCCGCCCATTTTTATATATTCCAGACCAATACAAAGACTTGTGTTTGAGTAGGAGATCTGCTAGAAAGTGAGATATGTTGAAAAATTGGCAACCATTAACCGTGTTAATAGTCCTGTGGAGTTGCTTGCTCGCAGCGGGGAATCTCTGGGCGGCTAAAGATAAACCCCCGATAGAATCTCACATTAATCTTTCCCAAATGGTCAAGGATAACAATGTCCGCCTGCGCTACCTTACCTCCCAGATTCTTCAGATTCAAGACCAGACCGACCATATCTTAAAGATCCTGGAAAGCGATAATCGTACGCTGGATCCCCTCCTAGATCGACGACTCACCCAGATGCAAACCGAAATAGAAGAACTCAAGATCCAGATTCAAATCCTGGCTAAGGCCCTCATTTTTCTGGTGGCCATCTTAGTCCTAATCTTTATCTTCATGCTCTTCAGATCCCGTAAGCCTCAGCGAACGGGATCCATCCGCATCTAAGTCAGCTTCACACTTACCACCTTGGATACTCCCTTCTCTTCCATGGTCACCCCGAAAAGGGCGTCCGCGATTTCCATGACTCGGGGATTATGGGTGACCAGGATCACCTGGGAATATTCCTTGAGTTTCTTAAGGAGCTCGTTGAAACGGAGAGTGTTGGCCTCATCCAGGGGAGCATCCACCTCGTCAAGAATGCAGAAAGGTCCGGGTTTTACCAGATAGAAGGCAAATAGCACGGCCAGCGCACAGAGGGCTTTTTCCCCCCCGGAAAGCATGGTGAGGTGCTTTACCGGTTTGCCCGGAAGCTTCACCTTGAGATCCAGGCCTGCGGAAAGGGGATCCTCGCTATCGGTAAAGTAAAGCTCCGCACGCCCGCCTTCGAAAAGTAATGGAAAGACTTCCGCGAGCTTCCGGTTGGCCTCCGCGAGAGCCTCCCGCAATCGCTTGCGGCTCTCTTCATCCAGACGACGGAGAGCCTTTTCCAGATCCGCAATGGCCACCAGCAACTCGGACCGCCGCGAGGCCAGAAATTCCTGGCGTTCCCTGGCCTTAGCCAGTTCCTCAGCCGCCGCCAGGTTGACTGGAGGGAACTCCGCCAGCTTCTCCCGGATACGGACCATCTCAGCCTCGATGGCTGAAAGATCCTTGACCGCCGGTTTCGTATCCTGCAAGAAGGCCTCAAGATCCGTCTCCTGGTTCTCTCGAGCCTCCCTCTGGAGATGCTCAAGGGTCATCTCGGCCTCTACCCGATCAAGCTCGAGCTTGTGTAACTTTTCCCGAAGCTGCGCCCTTTCCCTCTCCAGGGTCTTTTCCTCCTTCTCAAGCTCCGAAAGAGCTTCTTCCGCCCGGGCCAGTTCCTCCTCGATCAGGGCCAGTTCTTCCTTCAACTTTCCCCGCCGGGTCTCAAGGTTGCGGCGAGTCTCTTTTTCCCGGCGAAGCATCTCCCTCACGAAGTTGAGCTCCTCCGTGAGAAGGGCCTCCTGCTGGGCGGCGTTTCGCTTGCGGTTCCGGAGCTTGCGCTTCTCCTCTTCAAGTTCATCCTGACGTCGCCTGAGGGTCTTAAGCCTTCCCGAAATCTCCGAGAGTCGGGCGCTCTTTTCCCTGAAAAGCTTTTCAAGCTCGGCTCCGCTCTTCCGCAACTCCTCCCATCGCCGGCGCAAGCTAACTTCCTCCGCCAGAGCCTCCTCCAGAGCTTTTTTCAGCTCGGTCACCTCCTTTTCAAAAGAAGCCTTTTCTGCCAGGCAACTCTCCTTTCGGCTCAGGATCTCGGCCCTCTCCCGCTCAAACAGCTCCTCCTCATCGGCCAATCTCTCAAGGCTCCGTTCCAACTGCCGGAGTTTCTGCCCGAGCTCCTTCCGGAGCCTTTCTTTTTCTTCTCGCTCCCTGCGGTAGCGTTTCAACCTTTTTTCCGGATCGGAGAGGGCTTCGGACAGGCGGGCTTTTTCTTCAATCATCCTTCTAGACTCGGCTTCAAGCTCGGCTAGGCGCTTTTCGATCTCCTTCAGGCGTTCCCTGAGACCGAGAAGTCCGGTACTCCGTGCCGCAACCTTGAAAAGGAATCCGGGAGGCTCAAAGATCAGTCCTTCCTCTTCAAAAAAGATCGGGGCCGAAGAAGGCTCCTCCCAGAGCCTCTGGGGATCTTCTCCCCGGTCAACCCCCTCAAGAAGGGCCATCAGGGCCTCAAAATGGGCTTCCCCTGCGAGAAAAAGGCCCTTGACCTCGGCCAGACGGAGGAGTTCGGCAAGCTTTTCCGGAGACTCAGCTACCGGATAGGTCAACTTCTCTCCCAAGAGGGCTTCGGCCAGTTGGATCTTCTCTGGAGCAAGCTCCAGGACTTCCGCTAGCAGCTTCACTTCCTCAGTCTTGGCCTTCAACTGGCGAAGATTCGCGGGTAAAGTCTGCCTCAGAACGGCCTCAAGTCCGGCCCCTTCCTTCGTAAGGGCCCGTCTTTCGGCCTCAAGTTCCCGGAGTCTTTCCTCTAGGGCCCGCACCTGCGAGCGTAGGCGTTCCTTTTCTTCAAGGGCGATCTTTTCTTTCTCGGAAAGATCTCTCAGGGCCTCCTCAAGGCCCTCGAGTTCCTTTGAGATCTTCTCTTTTTCTTCGAGCAGGCTTGCCCGGCGAGTCGAAATCCCGGCGGCCTTTTGGAAAAGGAGACCTTCTCGTTCGGAAAGTCTTTCAAGTTCGCGCTCCAGCCTCTGGATCTGGTCTTCCGAAACCCGCAATCGCTCTTTCCTGGCAAGGATCTGAGACTCCATCTCCTTGAAAGCCCTCTCCGCCTCCTCTAAGGCCCTCCGGTGGGCCAGATGTCGGGCCTCAAGCTCCTGAAAGTTTTCTTTCTCGCGGGTCAGTTCCTTTTCGAGCTGAACCACCTCGGCCGCCAGGCGTTGACTTTCGGCCTCCAGACGGGAAAGCTCTTCGGACAGGGCTTCGCTACGGGCCCTCTCCCTTTCAAGGCGCTTTGAAATCTCCGCCTCCTCCCGATAAAGCCCCCGGAGCTTTTCGGAAACCCTGCGCAAATCTTCCTCCAGGGAGGAAAGGGCTTCCTCCTTTTCCTTCTTGCGGCGTCTCAAATTTCCGGCTTTGGAAAGGGCCTTTTCGTAGAGAGGAGCCAGCTCGGTTTCGCGACTCTCAAGCCTGGCCAGGGCTTCTTGGAGCTGGTTCAGGGATTTTTCCACCCTTTCTTTTTCTCTCTTGGCTTTGAGATAAAGTACGGCCAGCCGGGTGAGGGATAACCTCTTGAGTTCCTCCCTAAGGCGAAGGAATTCCTCGGCCAGACGGGCCTGCTCTTCAAGGTGGCGCACCTGGTTTTCGATCTCCAGCAGGAGGTCTTCCACCCGTGAGAGGTTTTCTCTGGTCCGGGCCAGGTTGCGCTGTGTCTCCTCCCGATTGACCCGGTAACGGGAAACCCCCGCGAGCTCCTCCAGGAAGAAACGCCTTTCTTGCGGACTCCACTCCAGAAACTTGCCTACCTCACCCTGATCGATGAGACCGTACCCGCGGGGATTAACCCCGGTATCCAGGAAGAGGTACTGGATGTCTTTCAGGCGACAGGCCCGGTTGTTCAGTAAAAACTCGGACTCACCGGTGCGGTAAAGCCTGCGAGCCACCACGATCTCGGGAAGATCCTTGAACCTCTCCGGGGCCCCGCCATCGTTTTCCAGAACCAGCCTCACCTCGGCAAAACCTGGAGCCCGCCCATGATCACCGGCAAAAAGTAGGTCCTCGGCCGCTTTAACCCGCAGACGTTTGAGACTCTGTTCCCCCAGGACCCAGCGCAGGGCGTCCACAATGTTGCTCTTTCCGCTACCGTTGGGCCCCACGATAGCCGAAATACCCGGAGGGAAAGGCAAAGCCACCCGGTAGGGAAAGGACTTGAAGCCGTAAATCTCAAGCCGCTTGATCTTCATGGGCCCCTCTATTTTACCCGATCTGAACGATTTGGGTGACGGAGTTCTCGGCACCAGGGTTGGCCCTTGACTTTTGAGGAAAGGCTTTTACATTTATTAACGCGGACGCGGGGTAGAGCAGCCTGGTAGCTCGTCGGGCTCATAACCCGGAGGTCGCGGGTTCAAATCCCGCCCCCGCACCCAATTTTTTCGATTTTTAGCCGAGTTAGAGCAAATCTTCAATTGGGATTCATTCTTGATAGTCTCTTTGGGGCACCTCTCTAGAAAGCGTTGATAGCCAAAGGTTTCTCGGTGAGAAACAATTGCAACAAAAGTGACTTTCAAGAGTGTGTTTCTGATTTTGGGCGGTTATCCCCGATTTTTCTGTGGGAAAAAGTAACGGATTCAAGGAGAGTTGTTAGGCAGCTTTTTTGATCGGAAGGGCCGATTCGGGGATAGGGATGCCCTTCTCGAGATAAAATTTAAAAAGGTCGGCCTTGATTTTTTCGAGGTTGGCTAGAGCTTCTTGAGGGGTTTCACCATCACCTTGGAAGGCTAGTTCCCCTAGTTCGGGAATGTAAGCCCGCCAGCCCCCGCCTTCTTCGGGCGGTATGGGTTCAATCGAAATGCGATAAGGGAGGTTCAAGTAATAATTAAGATCTTTTCTACTCATTCTTCAAACTCTTCAGGAACTATTTGTTTAAGTATAGCAACCAATCGCCGAATATAGAACCCTTTGGCTTTCCTAATGCCTCACGAGAAAATCTATTCGAAATAGGATTCATTGCCTCATCAGAAAATCTATTCATATTCCACCCCCTTAACCGGAGTGGCCAGACTAAAAAGTTTCTGCTGAAGGTGTAAAATCTTCCGTCTCAACTCCGCCGGATTAAGC
>WFPH01000081.1 GCA_015487645.1 Thermosulfurimonas sp.
GGCCCCGTCTGGCCGGAGATCCCGGGCCCACCCGATGAGGGGGTTTTCCCTTTCGAGATCCGGGGCCCAGGCTACGCAGCGTCCCAGGGTGTCTGAAAGACGCTTGAATTCCCGGATCAGTAGGTTCTCCGGTACCTCCTCATAGGGGGCGAGATTCGCTTCAAGTTCTCGCAGGGTTCCGTAATAGAAACGGAGCCCCTCAAGGAAAATTTCCTCCACTTCGTCGAGGGGAAGGGGCCGGCCCCGGAGGCGGGCCAGGGTTTCGGCCGGAAGACCCTCCGGAGGAGGATTGTTCACGTTGATTCCCACTCCAGCGAGAAGCCATGCCCCCCTCTTTTCCAGGAGTACTCCGGCGACCTTGCGTCCTCGATGATGGAGATCGTTTAACCAGCGTATCCGGACCGGAATCCCAAGCCTTTCGGCCATTCGGCCCAGCGCCAGACCGAAGACCAGGGGGAGGAGCCCCCGGGTCCGGGGAAGATGGTCATCGTAGAGACTCACGGCCAGCCACAGGCCTCCCGGCGGAGCGTGCCAGAGGCGGCCATGCCGCCCGCGAGCGGAAAGAAGTTCCCCGGCCTTAAGCACCCGGCCGTGAGCCGTTCGGGGCTCGGAGAGAGCCAGTTCGTAGGCCAGAGGCATAAGGCGTGCGACCCGGGGAAAATACCGTCGGTCGGCTCCGATCTCCCGAGCCCTCAGGTCTCCGGCCATTCCTCACGGATGCGGGCGATGACCCGATCGAGATAGGGGATCTCTTCGGGGGCGCAAAGGCCAAGGAGAGGCTCTCCCGCTGCCACCAGTTGATGGGGGTTGAAGAAGACCCGATAGATGACCATGGGCTGATCCTCGTGACGGATGGAGGTCTCCCTTTTCATGAAAGTCATGATCAGGAGATCCTCCCCGGGCTTCACCTGGGCTTTTCCCGGGCCATCTTTGCGGAGCCTCTTTTCCACGTCCGGGGCCAGGAGGTAGCGGGCTGTCTCCGGGGCGGTGATCACGGTGAGGGCCTCTCTCAGGATTTCGGAGATCACCTCTTCCTGCGTCAGGGGATGCCAGATCTCAAGCACTGGCTCTCCGGCCTCTACAAATTTTTCGAGAAGTTCACTCCGCAGGTTTTGGACTCGTCCGTTGACGCGGGCCCGAATGAGCTTGGGATTGCGCTCCCGCTCGAGCACGAAAAGGGGGCTCCCCGGACGAACCTCGTCCTCCTCTTTAACCCGGAACTCCCGGAGATATCCGGTGTGGGGTGTTTCCACGGTATAGACGCAATAAGGATGGCTTCGGAACCTTTGCAGGAGCAGGTTTATTTTCCTGTGATCAATGGCCATGGCCTTTACCGGTAATAGAGATTTCGCCCCCCCATGGTGAGAAGGGCCTCGTAGAGTTTTAAACGCAGTTCCCGTCGATCCCAGACGCCCTGGATGTGCCCCCGTCGAAGGGCGTTTTCGGCGCTGTGATAGTCCGGGGGCACGGGTTTTCCGGTGGTCTCAAGGATCACCCGCGGCCCGGCGAACCCCAGGCGGGTGGAACGAAGGGCAAATTGATAGGGAGCGCATCCCAGGAAACTGGCTACCGGGCCGGCGTAGGAATTGTTGTCGTAGATCACGATGTAAAGTCCTCCCGAATCCACGTATTCTCTGGCGGCCAGGGTGCACCGTGGCATCTGGATCACGCCCAGCGTGCCCTCATGGATCCGGATCCCGCCTGTGGTGTGCACCAGGGTCAAAAGGGGACGCCGGGTGATGCGGGCCCTATCACAGGCCCGGATAAACTTTTCCCCCTCGGCCACCCCCACGGTTCCCTGGCGGAAGTCCGCAATGAGCATGGCCACGATCACGGAGATCCCCCCGATGCGGGCCTCAAAGGTGAGCATGGCGGAGTTGCGCCCGGTCTTCTTGCGGGCCTCGGCCAGCTTCTGGGCGTAGCCCTCGAAGTTCAGGGGATTGCCGGAGGAGATCTCCTCGTTGAACTCCCGGATGCTTCCCCGGTCAAAGAGGTTGTTGAGATACCATTGATACTCCAGGGGAAAGTGGTGTCCGCAGTTAGGACAGACTCCGCAAAACTCGCCGTAAAGATCCGGCACCCAGAGGTCCGGGCAACCGTGGGTTTCGGCGTTGGGACAGGTCACGGTGCGATCTTCCAGGGCGAGTGGGCTTACGTAGAGTTC
>WFPH01000082.1 GCA_015487645.1 Thermosulfurimonas sp.
CCGTCGAGCATCTCCGGGAATCCCGTAACCTCGGAGACATCCGTTACCGGGACCCCGGCCTCCCGGATGACCCGGGCCGTGCCCCCGGTGGAGACGATCTCCACGCCCATCTCGTGCAAAGCCCTGGCAAACTCCGCCACTCCGGTCTTGTCCGTAACGCTGATGAGGGCTCGCTTGATGGCCTGCATTTTTCCCTCCTCCTTTTTAAGAGGCTAATCCGTAACGTTTAAGGATCTCCGCAAGACGCGGTTCCTCCCGGGCATAGTCTCTTAATACAATAAGAACTTTCTCCAGGGCCTCGTCTCGGGCCCGGGAAACGATGGTGCGGCGATCCCAGAGGGCGAAACCAATCACCGCCGCCACCATGGTCACAAAAATCCCGGTCATGATCCAGAGAAAGGTTATGAGCTGGTCAAACCGGTGGTCCATCTCTTCAAACCTCTTGTTCATATAAGTGAGCATCTCCTCAAACCGTTTATTCATATCCTCAAACCGTTTATTCATATCTTCAAACCGTTTATTGGTCTGTTCCATGAAGATCCGCAGGGTGGCCTTGATCTCGGCTATGTCTTTGAGGATCTGGCGCTCTTCGGCCGGGGTAAAGGCCCACCCGGAGGCCCAGAAAGTAAGTAGAAAACTTATAAGAAAGATTATCTGACGCAGGATGCCCATCCCTTTCCCCTTCAGGCGATTCCAATCTCCTCATCCGTAAGATAACAGGCTGGATCCGGGGCCCAGACGTCTCCGGTAGCGGCCTCCGCCCGCACCCGGAAGTTTCCGGCGCAGACCTCAAGGAAACGGCACCTGGCACAACGCCCTTTTACATGTTTTTTCTTCTCCTTAAGTTTGGCCATGAGGGGATCCGAGGTGTCCATCCATATCTCGCTGAAGGGCCGCTCCCGGACATTCCCGAAGGAATAGTGGCGCCAGAACTGATCCGCATGTACCGAACCATCCCAGGAGACACAACCGATCCCTACTCCGGAGTTGTTGCCGCCGTTCATCTTGAGAAGCTCGTAGACCTCCTCGGCGCGCGGGTTGCCCTCCCGCTTCATGCGGAGATAGAGATAAGGACCGTCGGCGTGATTGTCCACCGTAAGAACCTCCACCTTGAGGCCCTTGTCGTGAAGCTCCTTGGTGCGGTCAATGATATAGTCCACCCAGCGCCGGGTTTCCTCGTGGGAGAGATCCTGCTCCATGAGACGCGAGCCGCGTCCGGCATAGACCAGGTGGTAGAAGCAGATCCGCGGGATCTGATATTCCTCCACCAGGTCAAAGATGCCGGGGATTTCGGAGGCGTTGATCTTATTGATGGTGAACCTCAGGCCCACCTTGATACCCTCGGCCTTACAGTTTTCCACGGCCTCCATGGCCTTTTCAAAGGCCCCCTTCACGCCCCGGAAACGATCGTGGACCTCCTTGAGCCCGTCCATGCTGATGCCCACATAGGAGAGCCCGAGCTTCTTGAGTTCCCTCGCCAGGGCCCGGTCAATGAGGACTCCGTTCGTGGAGAGCACGGCCCGCATCCCGAGATCTACGGCCTTTTTGATGAGATCCAGGATGTCAGGGCGCATGAGAGGCTCCCCGCCAGAAAAAAGCACTACCGGGCAGCCGAACTGCGCCAGATCCTCAAGGAGGGCCATACCCTCCTCGGTGGTGAGCTCGTCCGGATGGGGCGAGGGATCCGCCGAGGCGTAGCAGTGTACACAGCGGAGGTTACATCGCTTGGTCACGTTCCAGACCACCACCGGGCGCTTGTCGGCCGAGAATTGTAAAAGATGGGAGGGAAGATTCTTGGCCCTCCGGCCGTAACGGAGGGGATCAGAAGCCTCTACCGTGCCGCAGTAAAGCTTAGAAATCCCGATCATCTCTTACCTCGCCAGGTGTTTTTTAACCAGGTTTTGAAATTCCTCTTTTTCAAAAGGATAACATACATAATCGTCACAGCCAGCATCGCGGGCCTTTTCGGCCTCCGCATCCGTGAGGCATTTACAGATGCCGATAACAGGAACTTCAGCCGTTTTGGGATCGTTTTTAAGGAGGAGCACCACGGCGTAACCATCCAGTTTGGGGATCTCTTTTTCTATTATTATAAGGTCCGGAGGATCTTTGCGGGAGATCTCGATCAGCTTCTCCCCATCGGGGATCAAGATCAGGCGGCATTTGAAATTACCGAGGGCCTCCTCTACTTTCGAGGCCACACTTTCCGAAAGACTGAGATAGATCGTAGGGGCCTTGGGCATGGTCTAATCAAGATGATAGGAGGCGCTTACCAGGCGATTGAGAAAGGCCTCCGGAGAGACGACAGCCTCTTTCGGAAGCTCAAAGGTTCTTTTCCCGGTGCGATCCCCCACCAGCTTGAGTCCGTATTCAAGCACGCTCAAAATGCGATCACAAAAAGCATAAACCCCCTCATCCCGTTTCAGGACCTGGTCTAGGATGAGATCTTTGGCTTCTTCGGAGAAAGAGATCCGTAGCCCGGTGCGGCGTTCGAAACTCTTCTCAAAGCTTCGGATCTGACGCCAGAGCATAAGGAGCTCCTCCAGGGCCTGTTGAGGATCAAGATCTTCTCTCCGATGAAGATTCAGGGCCAAATCTAGCTTGGCCGGAGTTAAAGGAAAACGATATTTTTCAAAAAAAGAACGTTTTCGGCTGCTCAGGAAATCTCGCAAGCGAGCATCTTCGTCTCTTAAGGCCTTTTCGTACCATTCCCGCCAGCGGGGATTTTCCGGAAAGGCTCGCATTTCCCTCAGCACGCCTTCAGGATCTTCCACCAGTTCCGGGGTTACCCCGAGGAAAGGAAGTTGCATCGAGGGAAGGGCCTTTTCAAAGGGGATAAGCGTTCGCTCAAGGACCCTGGAAAGGGCCCGGGCTCCGGTATTTTCCTCGGCGGCCAGAGAAGCCAGCCTGCGCAGGGCCTCCTCTGTAAAGGCCAGGTCGATGCCGTAAGCCCGGAAATCCCGCTTTTTGCTCACTACAATGACACTGTTGGGGTTAGCCAGGATATGGTAGAGATCCTCTTCGGTTAGAGGATCGAAAACCGCGATCACCGGGAACCGTCCCACAAACTCGGATTCAAAGCCGTAAGCGATCAAATCCTCCGGGATCACGAATTTCAAATAATTAACCTGTACATCCTTGCGTTCCTCAAGCTCTGAAAGGAAGCCCAGCTTCTGCTTGTGAAGCCTCTTGCGGATGATTTCTTCCAGGCCCCCGAAGGCCCCGCTGGCAATGAAAAGAATGTAGCGGGTGTTAATGGTGTTTCTCTTCCGACGACCCGTGCGCCGGTAGTGC
>WFPH01000083.1 GCA_015487645.1 Thermosulfurimonas sp.
GCATGTGCCCCTGCCCGAACTCCATCTTGAGGTTGGTGAGAAACCCGAAGTCCGGAAGGTTTAACTGGGCATAGACGTATTTAATACGCAGGTCGTAGTCATCCCTGTTGCCCCCGTGAAGATCCGGGGTAAAACGGAAGGAGAGCCAGGGGGTGATCTCCTTTTTAAAGTTGAGGTAAGCCCGGGTCACAGAAAAATAGCTTGCCCCCTGTTCCTTTCCTCCGTCGAAGGGTCCGTAACCGTTCGAGTAGTCAAGATAGGTAAGGGTGCCAAACTTTACTCCCCGGAGGGCCTTTGGCCGAACCAGCCCTTCCTTTTTCACTTTCTCGGCCGCAGCCTCCGCAAGGGCCTCCTTCTCCTTCCTGGCCTCCATTTCGGCCTCGCGCTTGATCTCAAGGGCTTCCTCCTCGGTAAGAATGCCCTTGCGCACCAGCACCCGCAGGAGCGGATCCTCAATCCGGGCGGCCTTGGCCGGGAGTATCCCCAAGACCAGCCACCAAGAGACCAGCCAAACCCCTACCAGAATCTTGACGATCCCCTTCATGCTCCTCCTTGGAGTTTTTTGACCTTTCAGCGTCCAGCTCCAGTTTCCGGCCAAAGCTTGGCCCGAGTTTGTCCGGTTTTTGAACATTTCGTGTCCATCTGCCTGGGCGATGGCCGAGAGGTAAAGGAGCTCACAAGTCGAACCGAGAATTCCTGAGGAGGACAAACTTAAAAACTCACGATCTCACTATTTCGCCCAAAACTTGCCATTTTTGCCTTTAAATCCCTTTGACTTTGCCGACCGGAAAGCTCAAAATGGAAGAAGTAAAAAGGCCGTAGGGGGGGTGGCCATGCCCACATATCGCATTCATCCTCTAGTCCTCGGGAGCAAGATCTTCGACAAAGGGACCATGACCTATCAGTACGGTTACGGGGAAGAGATCCATGTGCCGGTCTTCGGCTGGCTCATCGAAGGGGCGGAAAAGACCGTGCTGGTGGATACGGGTTATCTGGGGCCGGTGATCACCGAGGCCCGGGAAGCGGCCCTGGGAGCCAAAATCTACCGCTTCGAGGAAGCCCTGGCCCGATGGGGGCTTGCGCCCAAGGACATCGACCTCGTCCTCCACACCCACCTCCACAACGACCATTGCGAAAACGACCTGAAGTGTGTGAACGCTGTCTTCTATACCCACGAGCTGGAGTTCAAGACCCTTTATGAGCCCCACCCTCTGGACTTTCGCTACGCTCCGGATTTCGTGGAAGAGCTGGATCAGGCCGGACAATTCGTGAAGCTTTCCGAAGACCGGGAGATCCTTCCGGGAATCTGGATGATCCACACCCCGGGGCACACCCATGGAGGCATGACCGTCTTAGTAGAGACCGAGAAAGGACGGGCCGCCATCGCCGGGGTCTGCACTCTCTTTGAGAACTATTATCCTCCGAGGAAGGTCCGGGCCCTGGAATGGGAGGTCATCCCACCGGGAGTCCACACGGACGCCTACCTGGCCTACGATCAGGTTCTACGCCTCAAGAAAATGGCCGATATTATCCTGCCCCTTCACGAGCCCCAGCTAGCCCGTGTGGAGACCATTCCGGATGACCTAGAAAAGATCACCTTGCCTGAGGAATAGCAGAGACGAACTTTGACCCTTAAGGCCTTTCGTGATCCAAGGTATTAGCTTTGGGGGGGATCTCTCATCGCTTTCTAAGATACCACACATAGAGAACCACACACAGGAGGGCGAAAAGGATCACCCCTGTCGCTCCCCGGTGAAGAGCCTCGCGCAGCAGGGCCTCGTTCCGGCCCAGGAAGTAGCCGCAGAGGGCCAGCACCGTGACCCAGATCCCGGCCCCGAGGGCCGTGAAGATCGTGAAAAGCCATCCGTTCATGCGCCCGATTCCGGCCGGAAGGCTTACGTACTGCCTAACTCCGGGGAGCAGGCGCCCCACGAAAGTGCTGATGTGCCCGTGACGGGCAAAGAAGTCTTCCACCTTAAAAAGCGCCTCCTCGGAGAGGAAAAAGTAACGCCCGTATCTCCGCAGAAGCCGGATCAGGGCCGGGCGCCCCAGTTTGAGGGCCAAAAGATAGTTGAACCAGGCCCCGGCCACACTTCCCCCGACCCCGGAGAGAATGACCAGCCGGAGATCCATCTTCCCCTGAGCCGCAAGGTAGGCCGCCGGCGGCACCACCACCTCGCTCGGAAAGGGAAAGAACGAAGACTCCAGAGCCATAAGGAGGAAAACCCCGGGATACCCCAGGCGACCGATGGTCTCAAGCAGGAAGTTTACCGCCTCGGCCAGCACTAAGGGACATCCTTAGAAAAGAAAGTATGCGGAGGGGCGGACCGCCCCTCTCGGATCTTAAGCTCAGCCAAAACCAAAACCGTGCCCCCCGGTCCCGCAGGAACCGAACCCGAACGAACCTCCCCCACCAAACCCGCAGGCAAAGGTGGAAAACTCCCTCCTTACCCGGTGGCTCCCGCACCGGGGACAGTGGGCTTCCTTTTCGTCGCGGGGGCTGAAGCAGAGCTTCTCAAACCGCTCCCCGCAATCCTCACACCGAAATTCATAGATGGGCATGACCCTTCACCTCCTTTTTAACTTCTCTAGAGCTTTGCAAAATTTCTCCTCCCCCTCTGGGGGAGGCAGGGAGGGGTTAAAATTTTCCCCTCCCCCCTCCCAGAGGGAGGGGGATCGAATTATGCAAAGGTCTCTTCTCGATCTTTAGAATTTAAACTCTTTCTCGTCCAAGTAAACCCTTTTAACGGGGAAGATATTCCGGGCGCCAGTTGAAGATGGCCCTAAAGACCGAGCCCCGGACCTTGGGGTTGATGGCATAGAGGTGTTCCTCAAGCCACCGCTCCATGAAGACCCGCCGGGTCTCCCCGGAGAAGGGGCAGGGATTCTCCACGATGGGGAAACCTTCCTTTTTGGCATAAGCCTTGAGAGGCGCCTTCTCAACCAGAATAAGAGGCCTTATGAGGTAAAGTTTCCCGCCGAACATCTCCTGGACCGGGAGGATGGTCGAGAGCTCCCCGTGAAAACACATATTCAGGAAAAAGGTCACCACCAGGTCGTCCCGGTGATGCCCGAAGGCGATCTTGTTGAAGTTCTCTTCTCCGGCCAGGCGGAAGAGGTGCTTGCGCCGGTGCCAGGAACAGACGAAACAGGGAGAGGGCTTGCCCCTCTCCGCGGCCTCCATGGCCTGGATCCCGCAGTCGGTCTTGATAAGCCGAAAAGGGACCTCTATCTTCCGGCAGAACTCCTCCAGCTTCGTGAGGCCCTCCTCATACTCCGGGCCCCGCGGAAAGCCCATGTCAAGATGGACCGCCAAAAGCTCGTAATCGAAACGCACCTTCCGCCGCCATTCCGAGAGGAAATAGGTCAGGACCAGACTGTCCGCCCCACCGGAAAGGGCGATAAGGATTCGGTCCCCGGGGGCCAGCATTTCATACTTATGGAGGGCCCGGCCGATCAGTCTCTTCAGCCGATGGTAAAGAGACATGCCCTAAGGTATAAAGAAATTCGTTATGGGTTACAAGCCCCTGGCCCTTGATGAGGAGCAGAGGCAGGCGGTCACGGCTTCCGGTTCGGCCCTGGTGGTGGCCGGCCCGGGGGCCGGAAAGACCAGGGTGCTTCTGGGACGCGCCCTCCATCTTCTCGAAGGTGGCCTCCCCCCGGAAAGGATCTTTCTTCTCACCTTCACCGTAAGGACCCGCAAGGAGCTACGGGAGAGGCTTTCCGCCCTGGGAGTTTCGGGGATAAAGGTCGAAACCTTTCACGCTCTGGCCTACGACCTGATCTACGAGGCCACCGGAAGCCCCCCGCGTCTCATTCCGGAGGAAGAAAGCGAGGCCGTGGTCCGCAAGCTCCTCAAAGGCCACGGCCTGAGGCTCTCGCCCCGGCGGGCCCTAGAGAGAATCTATACCGGTGAGGAAGACCTCCTCCCCCTGCGCCGGGAATATTTCGAGTACCTTGAAAGAAACGACCTTTTCGACTACTACCGGCTCCTCTCCTCGGCCTGTGAGCTGGTAAAAAGGGACTTCGCCGGCCACCACCTCCTCATAGACGAGTATCAGGATCTCTCCCCGGAAATCCTGCGCTTTCTCACGCTCTTTTCCGGGGCCAGCTTTTTCCTGGTGGGCGACCCGGCCCAGGCCATCTACGGTTTCCGGGGAGCCAACCCGGAAAGACTGCGGGCCTTCCTCCAGGAATTTCTCCCCGATCTCAGGATCCTGCCTTTGAGAAAAAGCTACCGGGTGCCGGAAAGGATCCTTGAAGTGGCCGAGGGGCTGAGAGAGGATCCCTTCGGCCTCGGGCTCACCCTTTCGGCCGTGCGGTCCGGCGGGGAGATCCGGGGCCTACGGTTTTCCACGGAAAGGAGCGAAGCCATCGGGGTGGCCAAGGAGGTAGCCCGCCTCCTCGGAGGAGTTTACCTGGAGACCTCGGGGCAGAGCCGGCTTTCCCCCGGGGACATCCTGATCCTCGCCCGCCTGAGAGCCCTGCTCTCGCCCATAAAGG
>WFPH01000084.1 GCA_015487645.1 Thermosulfurimonas sp.
CCCAAATCCCCAGTAGAACTCTCAGATATATCCTCACAGGGTGTTCCCTATCCGGAAGTAACTTACGGCCTCGTGCAACTTTTCGGCCACGGTGACTAGTTCTTCCACATCCACCTGCATTTCGGTGGCGGCTTCGGCGTTCTTGGAGGCTCCTTCCACCACGGTTTGCATCCTTCGACGAGCCTCGGCGGTCTCCTCACGCTGAGTATTGGTATCCCGGCTGATGGTGTTCGAATGTTCCACCACTTCCCCGAAGACATCCCCCAGGCGATCCGCTACCTGGGAGATATTTCCGGTAACTTCCAGGATGTCTCGACTAACCTTACGCAACTCGAACATAGAACGGGCCGCCTTCTGCCCTAATTCCTCTTGTTTTTGCGAAGACTCGAAGATCTCCCTAGCGGCTTTCTCCAGATCTTCCATGGCCTTGGCGGCCTTGGCCACCTCCTCGGCCTGCACCCGAGTGAGCTCTGCCACCTCCTTCACCCCTTGATAATTAGCCTCCGTGGCCTCAAAGATACCCTCCAGAGCCCTAGCTCCCTTTTCGGCGACCTCCCCTCCTCGGCGAGCCTGTTCCACATTCTGTTCGATAAGTGAGGCAATCTCATCCGAGCTTTCAGTGATGCGCTCCGAGAGTCTCCGAATTTCTTCGGCCACCACCGCAAAACCTCTACCGGCCTCCCCGGCCCGGGCGGCCTCGATGGAGGCATTCAGGGCCAGGAGGTTGGTCTGTTCGGCGATATCTCGGATGAGGTCGATAATCTCGGACATCTGCGCCACGCTCTCCGTAATGTTACGGATGGTCTGGATAGAGGTGGTCAAGGCCTCTTTTCCGGTCTGGACCTCGCTCAGGGCCCGGGAGGCTTGTTCTGCGGCTTGCTGGGACCTTTCCAGGGCTCGCCGCATACCCTCGGCCGCCTCCGCCAAGATGCGAGCAGTTTCGGAGGAGACCCGGCTCTGAATCTCGGCTTTCTCTCTCACTTCTTCGTTCATCAAAACCATGTCCTGAACCTGGTCTAAAGCCTCTCCGCCTTTTTCATGGTTTTCCGAGGAAAGGGCCGAAATCCTTTCTGCAATCTGGGCCAGCTCGTTTACGGCCTCCTGAGCCCGACTTACAGCCTGGGCACTCTTGTTGGCCTCATCCTCTATTTCCCGGGCCAAGCCTTCAAGTCCTTCGATAAGTCGGAAAACCTCCTCGGTCTCATGGGCATTGGTTTCCGCACGCTGAACGATCTCTCGGGCGCTTTCAGCCAATTCCTGAGCGTGTTCTCGCAAAGCGCTTTCGGCTTCGGTGATGCCTCTCACGGTTTCGGACAATTTTTCCAGAAACTGGTTGATCGTAACTGCGATTTCGGCCACCTCCGGAACCCCTCGAGGCGACATCCGCCGCTCAAGGTCAAAGGTCCCCACGATTTCTCGAAGATTTCTGAGTTGCGCCAGAAGCGGACGGGTAACGTTTTTCTCTAGGACCAGAAACAGTCCCAGCACAAGCAAACCGCCCACGGCTACCAAGGCCATGAAAAGTCGTTGATTGAACTTGAGGAAAAGGGCCAGAGTCTCTTCGGGCACGGCTAGCCCTAGGGTCCACCGCTTACGGAGTACTTGCAAGGGACGAACAGCCGCAAAGTAACGCGTACCAGCAATTTCCACCTCGGAAATGGTCTCACCAATTTTTAGAAATTTTGGAAAAGTCATGGAACCCCAGATGGGCTCCCCCTTCTCCCCATGAATAAAAGCCCGAGCTCCGGGCAGAATGAGCATATCCTGGATCTCGCGCCCCAAAGTTTTGACCGGAATGGTGGCCAGGAGCCAGCCCTGTTCGTTTTCTCCGGCCTCGATGGAGGCCCCGATTCCGAGATAGTTTTGTCCGTTGAACTTTACGTTCTCTAAAACGAAAACTTTAGCCTTGGTCGGCAAACCAATCTCTACGGTTTTCCCGATATTCTCGGGGCGACCGGAAGCGATCACCTGCTTCTCGGGGCTAAGAACCCAGATATCGTAATAGGAACGGTAGACTGTGAGGAGATTTTTCAGGTAATCGTTGGCCCCCGCCTGACCACCCCCGATGATCACAGCGGTTTTAAGTATCTCTGTGCCGGCCCAGCTTTGGACCTCAAGCAAACGCTGATCAAAAAATTCTTTAAGCTGGGCCTGAAGGGTGTGAAACTGGTGAGAAAAATTCTCTTTAATGTTCTCTTTGAGAAATTTTTGGGTCTGTAGATGGTGGTAAAAAAGCACCCCTTGAACCACTAAAAAGGCCAAAATCGCTCCGAAAACAAATCTCGTCCTAAAGCCCAATTTCATTTTCTCCCTCCTTCTCTTAGGATCCCGAGAGGATCGATTACCAGGGCTGTACGTCCTCCTAATAGCAACTGCCCTTTGAAACCGGCAGAAAATCCCTCCAAAGGCTCGGGCGTCTCCTCGGTTTCATAGTGTGTTCCCAGCCGGGTAGCACCAAAGCCCAACACTTCTTCGGAGCGGGAGACTACTATATACTTGGCCGCAGAAGGGCTAGCGCTTCCCAGATACCCTTCAAGATCGATCAAAGGTACGGTTTGCCCCCGGAAAAAGGTAAAGCCTACCAGCCAGTCTGGCCCCCAGTCCGCCGGAGTAAGCTCCTCTAGCTTGGAAACGCCCTCGACGACTTCTATTTCCAAGGCGAAAAACCGCTCTCCCTTCCAAAAAGTAAAGTAAATCGCCATTGAAGGTATTTTAGGCCAAGGCTATTTTAAAAGTCAAGGCAAGAGGACCGTATTCTTAAAAATTGGGAGGAGTCAACTATCAGGAATTGAGGATTAGGCATGAGGCACCTCCGCAGGGGCGAGTTTAGAAGGATCAAA
>WFPH01000085.1 GCA_015487645.1 Thermosulfurimonas sp.
CTCCCGGGCCTCGCCCCCGGTACGCACGAGGGCCGCGGAAAGCACCACCACCCCGGAAAGAAAGGCCATCTCATGGCCCGGGAAAAGGACCTCCCCCAGGGTTGCGGCCCCGGCCGTAGCGAAAAGCCAGAGGGGGCTTACCCGGAAAAAGAAATAGAGTTCCACGAGAAGGGCCGCGGCCGAGGCGGAGAGCAGTTTCCACTTAAAAGCATAGATTCTTTCCCAGAGCCCGGTTCCGTGCCCCCAGGTGGCAAAGACCAAAATGGCCACCAACGTAGCCATAAAGAGCACTGTCTGCCAGAGAGGGCGGCCTTCTTCCGGAGGGGCAGCAGAGAACTCGGCCAGCCGGGCTTTTTCCTCCCGATGGAAGATGAGGGCCATGAGAAGACCAATCAGGATGCTGGCCCCGATGGCCCCCGCGGCCCGGGCCACTCCCAGCGAGGCCCCGAGCACCCGGGCCGTGAGCACGATGGCCAGGATGTTTATGGCCGGGCCGGAATAAAGAAAGGTGGTGGCTGGCCCAAGCCCGGCCCCGTTTATGTAGATCCCGGCAAAAAGCGGAAGCACCGTGCAAGAACAGACGGCAAGGATGGTCCCGGAGACCGAGGCCACCCCGTAGGCAAGCGGCTTGGGGGCCTGCGGCCCGAGATAACGCATGACCGATTCTTTAGAGACGAAAACACTTATGGCCCCGGCGATGAAGAAGGCCGGAATGAGGCAGAAGATCACATGTTCCCGGGCATACCAGTGAGCCAGCAGCAGGGCTTCCCGCGCCCCGGAAAGGACCCGCTCCCGGGCAGGAAAGAAGAAAAAGAAGAGAAAAACCGCAGCTCCGATCCCGATTTCATAAAGACGCTTGAGAGCTTTCATCCTTCGTTCTCCGCAAGGGTTTTTTCTTCGGGCCCGGCGCAGAGCTCACAGGCCTCCTTTCGCAGAAAGGGCGGCCCCACCTCAAGCCGGCGAAGTTTTTTGCGAAGACCCTCTACCGCGGGATCGTCCTTTAAAGCCTCAAAGGTAAGCGCCAGAAGCCTCTGGGCTTCATCGTCTTCGGGGGCGAGACGGTAGATCTGGAAGAACCCGTGTCTTTCCGCGGAGACGAAGCCCGCATCGGAGAGCTTCTGCAGATGTCGGGTGATGGTGGGCTGGGCGTAGCCCAGGGCCGCGGCCAGCTCGCACACACAGCAGGGCCTCACCGAAAGGAGCGCGAGCAACCGAAGCCGCGTCCCGTCCGAGAGGGCCTTGAGCCTTCGAACCAATCGCTTCATAGTTTTCTGACTTTATAGCCATTTGGCTATAAAGTCAAGCACTTTTCGGGAGCAGTTCCTTCAGCAAACAAACTCCATAAAAGGTGGTCTCCAGAAAGGGGATTCCCCCCGGGGCGCGGGCAAATCCCCCTCCACGATAACAGCTCTTCACAAACCACACCATCCTCTCCGGTTCCGGAAGGCGTCTACCCGCGAGTTTCAAAAGTCGCAAGGCAAAATAAGTATTTTCCAGAAAAGAGGTTGTGCCGGGGCAAAACCCAAATCCTCCATCCGGATTATGAGAAGCCAGTATCCAGGAAACCCGGTCCTCGGTAAGCACTTCCCGTGCAATTTTGGTTAACAAATATAGCTCCTTCATTGTGCGCACCCTCATTGTTCGAGAAATCCCCCTGTGAATTCCTATTTCGTCGAGCGCAATCCCCACCATCTCAGCACATTCATAGGAGGCCGCCAGAGTTTCAATATCGGTCTGTAGGCGCCTCCCTTTCCGAAGGAAGATCTCCTTCACCAACCGTCTCATCTCTCCACTCGAAGAAAGACCCGTCTTTTCGGCCAACCATAGCCACCGCCTCAAAACCGGTGGCTGAACCGAGAAACCGAGAGGGTTTCTTTTCAAAAAGGCCTGCACCCCTTGAAGAATATCCCTCTCAAGGGCCGAAAGAAGCTCTAGGATGCGCACAGCGAAATACGTGTCCTCCACTGTGGCCGGGAGCTTCGGGGTGGCAGCAAAACCGCCTTCCCTTTTCTTCCGGGCTCTAACAAATTCGAGAATCTCTTCCTTCTTCTCGGCCAGAAAGTCACCGCAATTCATGTTCATCAGGGAAAAGGCGGAAACAGGAGATTCTGGAGTATCCAGTTATGGGTGGCGTCGTCGGGAGCCCGACCGTGGCGTCTGACCACCTCCTGCCAGAAGAGCGGATCCCGCATGTAGCCGTGGCAGGCCGCGCAGGTGTTCAACCGTAAGATCCGGCTGAGTTCCTCCCGGTTGAAGGGCCGGGCTCCGTCGTGGCTCGTGGCCTGGAGCTGACGCCCCTTGCGGGTCACGAACTGTTCGAGCCCGAAGGGGAGATCCACCCCGTTTTTCCGCGTGACATAGATCCCCAAGCCCAGGCCCAGGGCCTTGGGGTTGGCATGACATCCCTCACAGGAGCGGGCCCTGCGGCGCACGGTGTGAGGCTGAAGGGGGTTATAGGCCAGGCCGTAAGTGCCATCCGCGGTGCGAAAGACATGGTTGAGGAAGCGGGGTTTACCGTCTGGGCCGATCTGAGTGAAGATGGCCTGGCAGCCCGGGATAAAGGGAGCCACTTTCCCCTCAGAGTTAATCCCTAGGGCCGGGCTCTCCCAGCGGAGATACGACCGCGTCTCCCGCCAACGGTAAGCCGTCCTCAGACGGTTCCCCTCGCGGGCCCTCTGGCTAGGATCCCCGCCCTTCCTGTAGCTCAGCCAGTCCCCGGAGCGCTCCCCGAAGTCCTGCTGGGCGTGGCAACCATAGCACTGAGGAGCCCAAACCGCATGACAGGCGTAGCACTCTAGTTTTGCCGCATGGGCCGGAATCTCGATGGCCACGGCCGCAAGCCGGTTCTTCTTCACCACCTCCACCACCTGCGGCACCACATGAACCCGGCCGTCGAGCTTGGAAACCAGGACTACCCGCCCGCCCTTACGTTTCACGTTGGGGAGGGGATTCCCCCAAGAAGTTTTGAGGTCCGCCGGGCCGAAAACCGTGCCGTGACAATCCTCGCACTCGATCTCCACCGCCTGTTCCTTCTTGCTGTAAAGGTTGCCATCGCCATGGATCTCCAGCTCGGTGTGGCAGTCAATACAGGCCAGTCCCCGCTCGTAATGAATATCCGGAAGCAGGTGGTTGTAGCATTTGCCGTGAAGCTTGCGCCCGGCCTTGACCCCAGGCTTCCCGGACCAGGGTGAGCAGTAACCATCAGACTCCATGAGGCCCGTGTAGCTCACCCCGGTACGCCCGCCGCGGTTGTGACAGTGCTGACACTGAGAGACCGGAATCTTCGAGATCAGGCGGTGCAGACGGGGATGCCCCGGTTCGTCCCTGGGAATGGTGGGATCATGTCCCCGGTAAAGGCCGTCGTTGGCGTAGAGCACATGACAGGCCGCGCAGCCGCTTGAGCGGTAGTCCCCCGGGCGTTCCTTGCCCCGGGTCCACACGTGGCACCGCAAGCACTCGGCCCGCAGATAATCGTCCACCGGGTGGTTTGTGGGACCGAGGGGCTTTTCGGGATCGTAGGCCGGAAGCACCTTCAGTTCCGGAAGGGCCCCCTTCTCACGAGGAATTAGCCCATCCTCGTCCTTCACCGGGTAGGTGGCGTAAAGGGCGTTCCGGGTCTTCTGGGCTCCCCAAGTGTGGCGGGCGGCGCTGATGATACCGGCGCTCGTGGCGTGCAGGCTCTTTTTAAGCCGCGCGACGATCTCTCCATGACACTGCCCGCAGGTCTTGTCCACCACCCGGAGGTCCGAAGGGTTGCGCCAGAGCCCCCGATGGGCCTCCTCTGGGGTGCGACCCTCGGGATTTCCCCGGTGACAAAAAACGCAGGAAAGACGCCCCATGAGCGGAGAGTCCGCAATCCGCTCAATCCCTTGGTGACACCGGAGACATCCCTCCCCGGCCAAGGTCAGGGCCGGGAGTAGAAGCCAAAAGACAAGGAAACCAAGTTTCCTTATGCTTCACCCCCCTACAGGAACTGTTTTTCCAGGCTATCCCGCCGAAGATAGAAGTCAAGAGTTCCGACCTTTCGAGAACGGGGTGGGGCCAGGCCCCACCCCTGGAAGGTGTGGGCGTTAGAAGCTTATTTGGAGCACGGTCTGAACCCGAAAACCGTCGTCCAGATGGTCGTTTCCCGAGGGATCGTATTTGCCCCAGCCACTGTAGTCGTCCTTATTTATCCGGTAATTTCGGTCGTAGTCCATCCATTCAAAGTTGAACATCAGGATGTTTTGGCCGGTGAGATAATAGGCCAACCCCACCATGTAGTGCTCGGCCTCGTCGCGAGAATCGGAAACCCACTTGGTGCCGTCCCAGAAACGCTCGTCATCGTTGGGGTCGAAGTGGTCATACCGGGCAAAAATATGAAGCTTTTCGTTGAAGATGGGCAGCACCACATCGGCAAAGACCGACCAGCATTCGGTCTCAAGCTCGGTGTCCCCCAGGCCGTCCCCGTTAGTGTCCACCACCCAGCCTCCGGCATGATTGCCCTCGGAGGTGCTGTACTGAACATAGAAGGTAAACCAGGGATGCTGATAAGAGACCATGAAGAGATCCACGTTGTAGTCCGGATCTTCGGACATCCGGAAAAGACCGCTCCCCTTTTGCCCCTCTCCCCGGACGAAGAAATAACTGAACCGGAGACCGGCCAGCGGCAGGCTCCCGGAGGTCCTAGTCCCGAAAGGCCGCAGGGAGAGACGCCCCTCCAGGGCCTTGTTCTGGTTCACCTCCCGGCCGTGATACCCCGATCCATTCAGGTAAGAGAACCAGAAACTCCCGTACCTGCCGACATAGTGGTTGTAGAGGGGATAGTGGGCGGTAAGCCGTTTCACGAAGTCCCGGTCGAGCTTTCCCCCGAGGTTTCCGGCCAGGGAAATCCCCCTATCCGCGGAGTTGAAAGTCCCGAAGAACTCCCGGGCCATGGTGCCCTGCATGCGGTAGGGGTTGATGTGCTCTTCAAAATCCAGCCAGGGCATGTGCCCCTGCCCGAACTCCATCTTGAGGTTGGTGAGAAACCCGAAGTCCGGAAGGTTGAACTGGGCATAGACGTATTTAATACGCAGGTCGTAGTCATCCCTGTTACCCC
>WFPH01000086.1 GCA_015487645.1 Thermosulfurimonas sp.
CCCAGAGGGGGAGGGCGGACTTTTTCAGAGGTCTCTCTATTTTACTTTGCCCAGCAGGGGCTTGGGGGTTTGATCGGTGCTCGGGGGAAGGATGGGCAGGACCACCTCCGGCTGTTTCCCGGTGAGGGTCTTCAGGAAGAGCGTGATCTTGCGGACCTCCTCCGGAGAGAGATCGGCTCCGAGCTGGGCCGTCCCCATGATAGCCACGGCGTCCTCAAGCCGCCAGACCTTGCCGGAATGGAAATAAGGATAGGTCAGTGCGATGTTCCGGAGGGATGGCACCTTAAAGACGTACTCATCGGAGGCCGTCTTGGTGACGGCGAAACGTCCTTTGTCCCCTGGGGGAAGGACCTCCGCCCCGGGACGTTCCACCACCCCGAAGGGGGCGTACATGTTTCCGCCTACGTTCACTCCGTTGTGACAGTTGGCGCAGCCTTTATCCATGAAAAGCCGCAACCCTTCCTTTTCTTCCGGGGTCAGGGCCGAAAGGTCGCCCTTAAGAAAACGGTCAAAGGGGGAGTCGGGGGTGAGAAGAGTGGCCTCGAAGGCCTCGATGGCCTTGGCCACATTGTCGAAGGTCACGGGATCCTTCTCCCCGGGAAAGGCCTCCCGGAAGAGTTTTACATATTCCGGGATGGATTTGAGGGTGGCCACCACCCTCTCCGGGGTGTTGTTCATCTCCACCGAAGCCTGCACCGGCCCCTTGGCCTGCTCTTCAAGATCCCTGGCCCGTCCGTCCCAGAACTGGGCAGTATTGAAGACCGCGTTGAGCACCGTGGGGGCGTTACGCGGACCCCTTTGCCACATGTGGCCGGTGGAAGTCTCCTGGATATCTACGCCGGCCAGAGAGAGATTGTGGCAGGTGTTGCAGCTGATGAGGTGCGAGGCCGAAAGACGGGGATCAAAGTAAAGCATTTTGCCGAGCTTGATTTTAGCCGGCGTGAGGGGATTGTTCTTAAGAGCCGGGGGTTTATCCGGGAGAGGCTCGAAATACTCCTGGGCTTCCTTCAGGAGTTCCCGATCTCCGGCCAGGGCCAGAGTCCCAAAGAGAAATACTCCCAGAATCATCACAATAAACGTCCCTACGCCTCTTTTCATAACTTATCCTCCTGCCATAAATTCTGGGGAAGGGAATTTTTCCCTTCCCCTTTTATACCGAGAGCTTTGCAAAACTTTTCCTCCCCTTCTAGGGGAGGTGGGGAGGGGATAAAAATCCGTTGGTCTCTCCCTCCCCTGATCCCTCCCAAAGGGAGGGAATCAAATTATGCAGAGGTCTCCTGCTGTTAATCTACGAGTTCGGCCTTCCAGGTCTCGTAGACCTTGCCGGCCAGCTCCGCCCCGGGCTTGAGGGTGGGTTTCCCGGGCTCCCAGTGAGCCGGACAGACCTCCGCCCCTCCGGTCTCCCGCACGTGCTGGAAGGCCTTGATGCGCCGTACGAGTTCATCCACGTTCCGGCCTACCGGGGCATTGAGGATATCCATGAACTGGATGACGCCGTCGGGATCGATCAGAAAGGTCCCCCGTAGATTGAGGCCCAGCTTCTCGTCATAGACCCCGTAGAGCTGGCCAATCTTTCCGGCCGGATCCGAGACCAGCGGAAAGGGCACCCCGCCCTCGACCATCTTGGAAAGTTCGGTTTCCTGCCAGACCTTGTGTACAAAAGGCGTGTCAATGCTGATACCAAGCACCTCTACTCCCATATCCTGGAAGTCCTTGTACCTCTTGGCGATGGCTACCAGCTCCGTAGGACATACGAATGTGAAGTCCGCCGGATAAAAGACCAAGAGGACCCATTTCCCCCTATAATCCGAAAGCTTCAGGGTCTTGATCTGGCCCTCAGCATAAGCCTGAGCCTCAAAATCCGGAGCCGCCAAACCTGGTCTAATACACATAACTACACCTCCTTTTATAGATTTGTGTCAAAACTTACTTAGAACAATTTTTAAGAAAAGTCAAGTTTAAAACTTGCCTCCATCCCCCTTTGGGCAGAATATAATCATCGTCGGAGCTAGGGGAATAGGTTGACCCGGTTTCCATAAGGGGGTTAAATGAAACAAAGTTTGGATGCCTGGAGGTTTTTATGGACGCTCTTAAGGTAGGCCCCGATAAGGTGGTGACGTTGACCTACTCGCTTGACATTGAAGGCGAGGAGGCCCCGGATTGGTTCAAAAGGCCCATGGAAGCCTCCTTTATTTTTGGAAGGGAGCCCATCCTGCCGCTTCTTGAGAAAGCCATTGAAGGGGCTCAGGAGAACGACGAGATCGTGGTGACCGTGCCGCCGGAACAGGCTTACGGTCCGCATCGGGCCCATCTGGTCAAGGAAATTCCTCTTTCCCGTCTCAAACACCCGGAGCGGGTTAAGCCTGGAAGTTACTACGAAGAAATTGGTCCTTTTGGCCAGAAGACCTTCTTCAAGGTCCTTGAGGTCAACGGCGACCGGGTGAAGGCCGACTTCAATCATCCCGCCGCGGGCAAAAACGTCCTTATGAAAATCCGGATCGAGGCCGTGCGGGAGGCCACCGCTCAGGAAATCCTGGCCGCCGAGATCCGCCGCTGCGGCGGGGGCTGAGCTTAGCCTGTGGAGGGGGGACCCCTCCTTCGCATCGAAAATCTGATCCTGGGTTTAAAGGGGCAAACTTATCCCCTGGTCGAGAGTGTCTCATTCGTGGTCGAGCGGGGAGAAATCTTCGGTCTGGTGGGGGAAAGCGGCTGTGGCAAGAGCCTGACGGGGCTCGCCTCTCTGGGCCTCTTTCCCCCGGGAGTGAAACTTCTTTCCGGGAAGGTCTTTCTGGAGGGGCGCGATCTTCTGGCTCTCCCGGAAGACGAGAGACGACTTTATCGCGGCCGAAAGGTGGCCCTCATCTTCCAGGAGCCGCTGAGCGCTCTCAATCCCGTTCTTACCGTGGGACACCAGGTGGAGGAGGTTCTTCGGCTCCACCGGGGGCTTTCCGGAGCGGCGGCCCGGGAAGAAACCCTTCGGCTCTTTTCCGAGGTGGGCCTGCCCGACCCCGAGACCCGGCTACGGAATTACCCCCATGAACTCTCCGGGGGTATGCGCCAGCGGGTCATGATCG
>WFPH01000087.1 GCA_015487645.1 Thermosulfurimonas sp.
CGTCGAGGCCGCCCTAAAGGCGGGAGAGCCGGTAGGGCTTCCGGATTTCGGCACCCTAGAGGTAGTGGAAAGGGCCCCTCGCAAGGGTTACCACTTCCCAACCGGGGAACCGGTGGAGATCCCCCCTCAGAAAACCGTACGTTTCCGCCCTTCGCGCAAGCTCAAGAAGGCCTTAGCCCTGTAAGAACTCGGCCACCCTTTCGAGCACGGCCTTTTTTAGCTCGGAAACGGCCTCCGGACGGGTGCCTCCGCCCTGAGCCATCTCCGGACGGCCGCCCCCACGCCCTCCCACTACCGGAGCCACGGCCTGAAGGAGTTTCCCGGCCGGGATCTGATCGGAAAGATCCCGGGTCACCATGGAAAGGAGCTGTACCTTGCCGTCGTTTACGGCATAGAGGAAAACCACGCCCGAACCCAGTTTGTCCCGGAAGAAATCGCCCATCTCCCGGAGCTCGGCCGCATTGCGCGCCGGAACCTCGGCACAGAGGACCTTCACCCCGGAGACCTCGAAGACCTCGGAGAGCTTTTCCTCGAGGGTCTTTCGCACGGATCCGCTCTTGAGGCGCCGAACCTCCTGCTCAAGTTCTTTGACTTTCTCAAGGAGTCTCTTGACCTGCTTTTCGGTCTCCTGAGGAGCACACCGGAGGAGCTCCGCTAGTCTCAGGCGCTCGTCCTCAAGCTCGAAGATCCAGCTCAGGGCCGGCTCTCCGGCCACGGCTTCTATGCGCCTCACCCCCGCGGCCACGCTCCCCTCGGATACGATCTTGAAGAAACCCAGTTCTCCCGTGCGCTTAACGTGGGTTCCCCCGCAGAGCTCCATGGAAAAATCTCCGATACTTACCACCCGCACCCGGTCTCCGTACTTTTCCCCGAAAAGGGCCATGGCCCCCATGGCCAGGGCCTCCTTGAAGGGCACCACCCGGACCTCCACCGGCAGATCCTCCCGGATCTTGCGGTTGACTAAGGCCTCCACCGAACGCAGCTCTTCCAGAGTAAGGGGTTCGAAGTGGGTGAAATCAAAGCGGAGGCGATCCGGGGCCACCAGGGAGCCGGCCTGGCGCACATGTTCGCCCAGGACCCGGCGGAGGGCCGCATGCAGCAGGTGGGTGGCCGTATGGTGCCGAGCGGTGGCCAGACGCCGGTCCGCAATGACCTCCAGGCGCACCTTCTGCCCCTTCTTGAGGCGGCCCTCTCGAATCCTCACCCGGTGCAGGATCAGGTCGCCGAAGCGGCGGACCTCCAGGACCTCGGCCTTGAGACCCGGAGCCAGCACCAGACCGGTATCCGCCACCTGGCCTCCGCCCTCGGGATAAAAGGGGGTTTCGGAAAAGATGGCCAGGATCTCCTCGCCGGCCGAAACCTCCGAAACCTCGGTTTCTTCTTTCACCAGAGCCAGGACCTCGGCCTCGGCCGAGAACCCCTCATAGCCCACGAAGGGGGTAGCTGGCAGACTCTCCGCCAGACGCTTCAGGGCCTCCGGGGATTTAGCCAGGGTCCCCTTCCAGCTCTGGCGACTGCGCTCCCGGGCCTCGGCCATGGCCTTCTCGAAGCCCGCAAGATCCAGCTCAAAGCCCCGGGAAAGAGCAATGTCTCGCACGATGTCCTGAGGGAAGCCGTAAGTATCGTAAAGCCTGAAGATGACCTCCCCCGGAATTCGACGTTCGCCAGCCGCCGAAAGGCGCTCGAGCTCGGCCTCAAGGATTTCAAGCCCCCTTGAGAGGGTCTCCAGGAAGCGGCTTTCCTCGATTTCGAGGATCTTCTCCGCGGCCCGTTCGGCCCGCTTAAGTTCGGGATAGAAATCCCCGAACTCCGCCACCACCCGGGGGACCAACCGGAAGAGAAAGGGCTCGGTGAGCCCGAGGAGCCGCCCGAATCTCTCCGCCCGCCGGATGATTCTCCGCAACACATAGCCCCGGCCTTCGTTCGAAGGCACTACCCCGTCGGCCACCAAGAAGACCGAGGCCCGCAGGTGATCGGCTATCACCCGAAAGGCCACCGTGACCTCGCCACCCTCGGTGTAGCTGTGACCGGAAAGCTCGGCGATTCCGGCCATGATTCCGGAAAAAAGATCCGTGTCGTAATTGCTACGCACCCCCTGGAGAACGGCCGCAATGCGCTCAAGTCCCATACCGGTGTCGATGGATGGTTTCGGAAGAGGATGCAGCTTTCCGGATTCGTCTCGCTCGTACTGCATGAAGACCAGGTTCCAGATCTCGAGGAAACGATCGCAATCGCATCCGGGGCCACAATCCGGCCGGCCGCAACCGAGCTCAGGCCCCTGATCGTAGATGATCTCCGAGCAGGGGCCGCAGGGGCCGGTATCCCCCATGGCCCAGAAGTTGTCTTTCTCCCCTAGACGGACGATGCGCTCGGCCGGAAGGCCCGCGATCTTCCGCCAGAGCTCGGCGGCCTCGTCGTCGTCGCGAAAAACGGTGGCGTAGAGACGCTCCCTGGGAAGCCCGAGTTCGCGGGTAAGAAACTCCCAGGCGTAGGCGATGGCCTCGGCCTTAAAATAGTCTCCGAAAGAGAAATTACCGAGCATTTCGAAGAAAGTATGATGCCGGGCGGTGTAGCCCACGTTTTCAAGGTCGTTGTGTTTGCCCCCGGCCCGCATACACTTCTGGCAGGAGGCCGCCCGCCGGTAAGGTCTCTCCTCCTCTCCCAGGAAAACCCGCTTAAACTGCACCATGCCCGCATTGGTGAAAAGAAGGGTGGGATCGTCGGCCGGAACCAGGGAGCTAGAGGGCACGATCTCGTGTCCCTGGCGGGCAAAGTATTCCAGAAAGGCCTTCCGAATCTCGCGCCCTTTCATCATCTAGCCTCCTTCCTCCTGAACAATCAGCTCCACCGGCTTCGTTTCCCAATATTAGCATGTTATACTCTTTCGGAAATGACCTATCGGCTTTCGGAACTGGCCTCAAAAGTTGGAGGGACACTCCGAGGCGAGGACCTCGAGATCGAGGGGGTGTCCTCGCTTGCGTTGGCCCGGGAGGGGGAGCTCAGTTTCGTGGAGTCCCGGGCTTATCTCGAGGCGGCCCGAAAGACCCGAGCCCGAGCCCTCCTTGCGCCCCCCGAGCTCGAAGGGGAGCTCCCCGCGGAAAAGAGCCTTCTTCTTTGTCAGAACGTGCGGGCCGCTCTCGCCCGCATCGCTCAGCTCTTCTGGCACCCCGCGCACCCGGCTCCGGGGATAAGTCCCCTGGCAGTGATCGAGGAAGAGGTCGAAATTGGGGAGGCGGTCTCGGTTGGCCCCTGGGTCTATCTGGAGCGCGGGGCCCGGATCGGCGAAGGCAGTGTCCTCTATCCCGGGGTCTTCGTGGGCGCTGGGGCGGAGGTGGGCCGCAGGTGCGTACTCTATCCCTATGTGGTGCTCTA
>WFPH01000088.1 GCA_015487645.1 Thermosulfurimonas sp.
GTCTTTCGATAGGGGAGACGATCTTGGGCACCCGGCGTCGCTTGCCGGCCACCAGATTGTAAACCGTCTTCACGGGGTCGGTTACCGGTTTGAGAAAGGCCGACCCCTCCTGGGTGAATTCTTCAAACATCTTCCGAAGGGCCTTGTGACTCTGCCGGAAGACCCCGTACCGCAGCCCGTGAAAGACCCTGGCCCCCAGATCCTGGCCTTTCTCCACGTAACTTTTGAGACGCGAGACTCGTCCGCAGATAGCCCAGCGCCCCATTTCCCGGTATTTCCGGGAACGGTTCTCCAACAGGATTTCCTTTTCATCCTCTGATAGCTCCCAGTTCACATAGATGCCGAAGTCTTCCGGGATCTCTCCCTCCTTGTGTCGCGAAAGGACATATTTGCGGAAGGTGCGTAGGCTCCGGGTCTGAAGGACGACTTCGTCCGTGGCCCGGATCATTTCGTAACGTAAGCGTTTGAAGAAGGCATAGTCCCTTCGGCGGGCGCCCAGAGGGGGTTCCGGGACGATGCGATCGATAGTGCCGAGACGCAGGTTGTCTTCGGCCGTAAGTTTGAGATTGCGGGCACAGCGTTCCACGAGCTCCCGGGGCGGCCGGCCGCTTCGAAGCTTGGCCTCGATGGCCGCGGCTCCCTCCGGACTTATCACGGAGTAGTAACCCCGGGAGGCCATGAGCCTGAGGTCCGCAAGCCCGATGGCCTCGGCTCCTCCGGATCCCCCTTCGGAGATGAACGAAACCATGGGCACCTTGAGCTTGGCCATGGCGTAGAGATTGCGGGCGATCTGTTGGGCCGCCCCCGGATAGTCCTCGATGGGATAAGCCCCGGGTGTAAAGATGTAAAAGTGGATGGGAATGCCCTCGGTCTCCGCGATCTTCATATAACGCAGGGCCTTTTCGTTTCCCCAGGGCTTGGCGCTTCCGCCTTCGCGAAATTCCTCCCCGTGGCCCTTCTCATGCCCGATGACCATGACCTGATGAAGGTAAACCTTGTCTCCCACCCGACGAGAAATCATAGCCCGGGCCACCACCACCGCGGGATCAAGGTTGATCTCGCCTTCTCCCCCCAGCTCCGTGTAGCTGTCATACACGTTTTCCAGAATGTCCTGAAGGGTGAAACGCAGGGGATGTCTTACGATCTTTACGATCTCGTAAGGCGTGAGCGTCCGGGCAGCCAGCTCTTCCAGCTCTTCTAGCTTGGTCCGCAGGCTTTTGAGTCGCTTTTCCGTTTCCGAGATCGGTCTCTCATAGAATTCCTTGCGGAGGGTCTCAAAGGTCGCCACCAGAGAGGCGATCTCCTCCCACTCCTCCCCTTTGATGTCCCGGAGATAGACTGCGCGCTCCCAGAGATCCGTGAGTTCTTTGTAAAGCTCGCTCATGAGGGGAACCGAAAGATCTCCTGTAGTTTTTCCTTAAGATAGGGCACGTTGGTGATAAGGGGTTCCTGCTGGGCGGTGTGCCCCTCGATGATGATTTCCTCTAGCAGGATCTCGGCCCTCTTCATGGCCTCCGGGGTGGTCTCCCCCCAGATGATGGCCAGGGCCAGATTAGGATCGTATTCCGTGGGGATGGTATAGGACCGGTCCTGAGGCACGTGGGTTCGCATAGTCAGCCAGGGATAACCGGGCCACTCAAAGCGCGTGATGGTACCGGAAAGCGGCTTGAAGTTTCTCCGGGTATCCTCGGCTATCAGGCGCAACTCAATGGCCGTACCCGTAAAGGTAATGTCTCTCTGAGTATAGCCCAGGCGGTCTCCCAGGGCTACCCGAATTTGTTCCCGAATAAGATTGACCTCCCGGCCCTTTATACGGGCAATGCGGGCCGAGATCTCGTTTTCCACCTGAATCCGGGTGTTTACCTCCATGAGATAGGCCCGTCCTTCCGGGGTCACCAGCCACTCCCAGGTGCCTACACTGTCGTAACCCACGGCTTCGGCGAGCCGGAGGGAGTGGTTGATGATCTCCGTCAAGACCGCCTCGGCCGAAAAATCGTAGGAAAGGTATTCAGGATCGAATCCCGGGGCAATTTCTATCCGTTTTTGGCGTCCGGGGCTCTGGATGGTGCAGTTTCGGGTGCCGAAATGGACCAGTTCTCCGTGTTTGTTTCCCAGAAGCTGGACCTCCAGGTGCTGTAACCGGGAAAGCTTAGCCTCGATGATGACCCCTTCGTCCCCGAAAAGCCGTTTGGCATAGGCCCTTACGCGCCGGAAGACCGGTCGGACTTCTCCGATCTCCCGGACCTCCTCTATGCCCATTCCACCGCCCCCGGCCGAGGCCTTAATAAGGAGCCGGGGATCTTTTTCTCCGGACTCCGTTAACCACTCGAAGAGTTCTTCGGCCCGGGCTTCGGCCTCGATCTCGTTGTAGAGGGGTTCGGTGGTTCCCGGGATGACCGGAATACCCATTTCGCGGGCCAGGCGTTTGACATTGAGTTTGCTACCTAGATCCCGGATGACCTCCCACCGGGGCCCCACAAAAATGAGCGGACGCGAACGCTTGACCACCCTCCGGGCGAACCGAAAGTCCTCGGCCAAGAAACCGTACCCCGGATGGATGGCCGTGCAGCCGGCTTCATCGGCTACCGCCAGAATTTCGTTGGGGTCACGGTAGTCCGCGATGCGGTATTTTTTGACGGCCTTGCGCACATGGAGGCTCTCTTCGTCGGCCCGGGTGTAAACCGCCACGTAGTCCAGCCCCAGGTCCTCACAGGCCTCCATAATCCTCAAGGCAATCTCTCCCCGATTGGCAATGAGAAGCCGATCCTTCATGGATTAAAGGCTGAAGGGATCTCGAATCAGGATGTTCTGGTCTCTGGCCGGCCCGGTGGAGACCATGATCACCGGCACCCCGGTATACTCCTCGATAAACCGCAAGTATTCTCTGGCCGCCGGAGGAAGATCGTCCAGGGTGCGGCAGGCCGAAAGATTTTCCTGCCAGCCGCGGAAGTGGCGGTAAAGGGGTTTTACCCGATAGATTTCCGAGATCCTGGCAGGCAGACTCGAAAGCTTTCGTCCTTCGAGTTCGTAAGCCTCACAGAACTTGATTTCGGTCAGCCCCGAGAGCACATCCAGCTTGGTGATGGCCAGACCGGAAAGGCCATTGAGACGCACCGCTTCCTTCAGGATAACCCCGTCGAGCCAGCCGCAGCGCCGGGGTCTTCCGGTAGTGGAACCGTATTCTCCTCCACACTCCCGGAGGTGATTCCCAATTTCGTCTTTGAGCTCGGTAGGAAAGGGACCTTCCCCTACCCGGGTGGTGTAGGCCTTGGCTATGCCCAGGACATAATCGATACTGGTAGGCCCTATTCCGGCTCCGGCACAGGCTCCCCCGGCCACGGTGTTCGAAGAAGTGACAAAAGGGTAGGTGCCGTGGTCGATGTCAAGCTGTGTGCCCTGAGCGCCCTCAAAAAGGATGTTTTTCCGGGCGGCCTGGGCTTCGGCCAGGATCTCCGAGATGTTGGCTACGTAAGGGGCCAGTCGTTCTCCGAACTCGAGGTAAGAACGATAGATTTCGTCGTAGGAAAGGGCCTGCCCCCCGAGATACTTTTCTAAATAAAAATTTTTTTCCTCCAGGATCTCCCGGAGTTTCTGCCCAAAAAGTTCGGGATCAAGCAGATCACCCACCCGGATTCCCCGGCGGGCCACCTTGTCCTCGTAGCAGGGGCCGATGCCCCGGCCGGTGGTGCCTATCCGGGTCTTGCCCTTTAGGGCTTCCCGACCGTGGTCGATGGCCTTGTGGTAGGGCATGATGAGATGGGCCTTTTCGCTCACATAAAGTTTGCCAGGTGGGACCGGAAGCCCGGCTTTCTCTAACCGGTCTATTTCCTCGAGGAGGACGGCCGGGTCCACCACCACTCCGTTTCCGATGAGACAGACCTTGCCCTCGTGAAAGATCCCGGAAGGGATGAGATGTAGGATGTGTTTCTGGCCGTTGATGACCAGGGTATGTCCGGCGTTGTTGCCTCCTTGGAAGCGCACGATGTAATCCGCCCGTTCGGCCAGGATATCCACGATCTTGCCTTTGCCTTCGTCTCCCCACTGGGTGCCCACTACCACTACCGAGGGCATGCCTTCCTCCTGCGCAGATTTTCCACGAGCCAAAATACTTAAAATGATCCTCCAAGTCAAACCCCAAATTGAGGCTTGCGGGAGAGTGATATAATAAGACAGAAATGGTCGCCTGCGTGTACCTGGACTACAATGCCACCACGCCGGTCCTCCCTGAGGTGGCCGAGGTCTTCAGTCTCTATGCCGTGGAGGAGTTCGGGAACCCCGGCTCGGGTCATGAGGTGGGCCGTCGGGCTAAAGCGGCGCTTGAGGAAGCCCGGGCCAAGGTGGCCCGCTTGATTTCGGCCACTCCGGAGGAAATCGTTTTCGTCTCCGGGGGAACCGAGGCCAACAATCTGGCCCTCCTAGGGGCGGCCCTGGCCAGAGGGCGGGGCCACATTCTGGTCTCCCGGATCGAACATCCCTCGGTGCTTGAGCCGGCCCTGAGGCTTCTTGAGCTGGGGTTCTCTGTGGACTTTGTGCCGGTGGATGGACAGGGGTATGTGGATCCGGATGAGGTTCGCCGCCGTCTCCATCCCGAGACCTTTCTGGTTTCGGTGATGCTGGCCAACAACGAGACCGGAGCCCTTCAGCCGGTAAAGGAGATAGCTCGGATTTGTCGGGAAGCCGAAGTTCTTTTCCATACCGATGCCGCTCAAGCCGTGGGCAAGATCCCGGTCTCGGTGCAGGAAATCGGTTGCGATCTGCTTACCCTGGCCGGCCACAAAATGTATGCCCCAAAGGGCATCGGGGCCCTTTACGTTCGAAAGGGGATAAAGCTTTCCCGAATTCTTTTTGGGGCCGGGCAGGAAAAGGGCCTCAGACCAGGCACGGAGCCGGTGGCTCTGGCCGCCGCGCTGGGGAAGGCCGCCGAGGTGGCGGCTTCGGATCTTCCCGAGGAGGCCGAGCGCCAGCAGGCTCTCCGGGAGCGTCTCTGGGAGGGGATAAGGGAGCTTTTTCCCTCCGCTGTCCGTCACGGAGATCCGAAACGCACCCTTCCCAATACCCTGAGCGTCTCTTTTCCGGGGCTTTCCGGGGCGGAGGTCCTTTCGAAAGCCGCAGGTCTCTGCGCTTCCACCGGAGCAGCCTGCCACGATCGGGAAGAGACCGTCTCCCACGTGCTTTCCGCCATGGGGGTGCCGCCGGAGGTGGCCCGGGGGACCGTGAGATTTTCCCTAGGAAGGCTTACCACCCCGGATGAGATCGAAAAAGCACTTGAAATTTTGCAGGAGGCCTTTTGAAAGAGAGTCTTTATCTGCCTTGGCCTTTGGATCTGGGGGAGGAGGTTCCGGAGAAAATCCTGCTTCCGGGCTCCAACCTGGTTTACGATTTCCATGGTGATCCCTGTAAGGCCGAACTCGTCATCACCATGGAAGGGAACCAGTTCATGGTCATTCCGGCCCTGCTTCGGGCCTTTTTTGAACATCTCGGACGGCGGATTCCGGTCTTTTATGTGACCCTGCCGCCGCCCCGTTTCAGACCCCTGGTGGAAGGCCAGGCCCTGGCTATCGGGAACCTGGTTCTTTCCGTGACACCCCAGGTGGTCATGGGCCCTCCGGAATTCATGGGCCCCCTTTTTGAGAAGGGCTTGATAGAGGAACCGCGGACCTTCGTCCGCAACCGGGGAGTGGTTTTGGTGGTGCGTAAAGGCAATCCCAAAGGGATCTCCGGACCGGAAGATCTCCTGCGCTCGGACATCCGCATAGCCCTTTCGAACCCCGAAACGGAGGTCAACTCCTACCGAACCTATCTTTCGACCCTCTTCAAGGTGCCTGGTCTGAAAGAGAAGATAGAAAGGGAGGCCCTTACCAGCCGTCTCATCCATCATCGGGAGGTGCCGGCCATGATCTATTACGGCCTGGCCGACGTGGCCCCCCTTTACTACCATTTCGCCCTCTATTACCGAAATCCGGAGTTTTTTCCCGAGCCCCTCTTTGACTATGTAGAGTTCCGGGAGGGCCGAGAGATCCGGAATGAGTATCAGGTAGCCCTGTTGCGGGAGGCGGCTTCCCAGAAGGTGGCCAGGGCTTTCAGGGATTTCCTTTTTACAAAGACCGCTCGCCAAATTTACGCCCGCTATGGATTTGAGCCGTGATCAGAAGACTGGCGGAGTTTCTCGTCTTATCCCCTTCCGGGCCGGAGCTTTCCGAGGAAGAACGTGAGATCGTCCGGGATTTGCGTCTTCGACATTTCATCTTATTTAAACGCCATTTCGTAGAGGCCGAGCAGGTCAGGAGACTGGTTGAAGAATTAAGGATACCCTCCGGGAGGGGGTCGGAGGGGCAGGGCCTTTTGATGGTGGATCAGGAGGGCGGGCGCGTGCAGAGGATCGGTCCTCCCCTGTCTTCCGAGTTTCCCGAGCCTCTTTCCGTGGCCCGCAGGGGAGCGGAGGCCGTGGAGGGCTTCTCGCGAGAGCTGGCCCGCACGCTTAAGGCCTGGGGACTCCATGTGAACCTGGCTCCGGTCCTCGATCTGGCCGGAGAGGAGGCCCCGGATTTTCTGCGCGGCCGCACCTTTGGGGATGATCCTTGGGAAGTGGCCCGTTTGGGCCAAGTCTTTATCCGAGTGCATCTCGAGGAAGGTGTCTTTCCCTGTGCCAAGCATTTCCCCGGACTCGGAGGGGTGCACGTGGATCCCCACCGGGAGCTTCCGGCGGTGGAGGGTCTTTCGGAGAGGGCCCTTGAACCTTTCCGAGAAGCGGTTCGCGCGGGGGTGCCCTTCATGATGACCACCCATCTTGTGGTCCGGGAGCTTTCGGAAAGGCCGGCCACTTTTTCCAGAGAGATAGTACAGGTTCTCAGGGAGAGGCTTGGCTTCGAGGGGCCGGTGCTCACCGATGATCTCGCCATGGAGGCCCTGGGAGACTACGAACTTCCGGAAAGGTTCCTTTACGCCCTGCTTTCCGGGCATACCCTCTGGCTTTACTGTGGATCCCTGACTGAGGCCGCCGAGGCCCTTGCGGAGCTCTCCCGGGAAGTGGCCAAAAGCCGGGTCCTAAGGGATAAGGTAGCGGAGGCCTCGGGCGTTCTTCAGGGGTTCTGGCTTAAAGCCAAAAATTCGTTATAATAGGCCGACCCCAGGGAAGGAGGACACCATGCTCGATTTCCTGCGCAAAGGGGCCCAGTCTACAGCGGTCAAGATCCTTTTCGGGATCATCATCATCGTCTTCGTCTTCTGGGGGGTGGGGACTTTCCGGGCCTCACGCGTGGATCTCCTGGCCCGGGTTAACGGGCATCCTATTACGGTCAAAGAATATCGGGCCCTTTACGAATTCCGGTATCGTCAGCTGCGTCAGATGTTTGGCGACCAGGTGAACGAAGAGTTCCTCAAGAGCCTCCATTTCCGGGAACAGGTCTTTGAGGAACTGGTGAAGCGTCGTTTGCTGGAGGAGGCAGCCGAAAGGCTCGGGCTTTCGGTTCACCCCAAAGAGATTCAGTGGGCCATCGCCCAGTTACCGGCCTTCCAGGAAGGGGGTCGTTTCAGCTTCCGGCGTTACCGGGCGGTGCTGCGGGATATGGGGCTTCTGCCCAAGGACTTCGAGGAGAGCGTGAGGGCCGATCTTCTTGAGGCTCGCCTAAGGCATTTCCTCACCGCCACCATCTTCGCTCCCGAAACGGAAGTCCGCGAGCGTTATGCCTTCGAGAACCAGGTCCTCCGGGTGGCTTACGCCACCCTTCCTTACACCCTGTGCGAAAAGACGGTAAAGGTCTCGGAAAAAGAACTCCGGGAGTTCTACCAGAAAAATCGGGAGAAATACCGGAAAGAGCCCCGGTTAAAGGTGGCCTATGTGTTCTTTCCTTACCGTCGTTATCAAAAGAACCTCAAGATTGGGGAAGAAGAATTACGCAATTATTACGAGGTCGAGAAGGATCGTTTCTTTGAGCCCGAACGTCGTAAGGTCCGGATGATCTTCCTCAAGACCGAGCCCGGAAAAAAACAGGCCACCCTGAAGAAAGCCGAGAGCCTGGCCAAGAAAATCAAAGGGGTCAAGGATTTTGCCGCCTTGGCCCGCAAGTATTCTCAGGACGAGGCCACGGCTAAGCTCGGAGGGGAGCTTGGTTTTGTGAAAGCCGGAGAGCTCTTTAAGGCCGCGGATCAGGCCATTTTTTCCGCGGAGGAGGGCGCAGTGGTGGGCCCCATTGAGGGCCCAGGAGGGTATTATATCTTCCTGGTGGAAAAGATAGCCCCGGCCGGGACCAAGGCCTTCGAGGAGGTCAAAGACAAACTCCGTGAGGAACTTCTCCGCCGCAAGGCCCGGGAGGCGGCCTATGAAGCCGCAGACGATCTTTACCAGAAGGCCGTCCTTTCCGGAAGCCTGGCCGAGGCTACGGCTAAGGCGGGTTTAAAACTCCGAAAGGTATCTTTTAGCCGTCAGAAACCCGCTGAGCCCTTCAGTCGTAAGGAGCTTCTTGAGGCGGCTTTTTCGCTAGAAGAGGGTGAAATCTCGGCTCCCCTTGAGACCGGGAAGGGAGTGATTCTTTTTCAGGTCGAAAAGAAAGAGCCGGCTCAGATCATGAGCTTTGAGGAGGCCAGGAGACAGGTGCTTCGGGACCTTAAGCGCCAGAAAGGCGCTAAACGATGCCAGGAACGCGCTCGCAAGATCCTGGAAGATCTACGTCAGGCGGCCAAACCGGAGAAACGGCTTTTGCACCGGGGACTCAGGATCACGGAGAAGACCCTCAAGCGAAAGGAGCTTCTTACCGGTGGGCTTCCTCAGGTGGTGGCCCGGACTCTCGGAGGAAAGGTGGAGACCGGCTTCCTTTCCGAGCCCGCATGCGATCGCGAGGCCTGCTACCTGGTGGAGGTAAAGGAAGTTCGGCCGGCGGATTTCTCGGACTGGGAGAAGGAAAGAGAGGTCCTTTTCCACGTGCTCACCCAGCAGAAAAGAGCCGCTTATTACCAGGCCTGGTATCGAAACCTTCGGCAGAAGGCCGAGGTGAAAATTCTTAAGGAGTGGCCGGAGTAATGCCCAGACGTACGGATATCAAAAAGATCCTCATCATTGGTTCCGGGCCTATAGTTATCGGTCAGGCCTGTGAGTTCGATTATTCCGGGACGCAGGCGGTCAAGGCCCTCCGGGAAGAAGGGTACGAGGTGGTCCTGGTGAATTCTAACCCGGCCACCATCATGACCGATCCGGAGATGGCCCACCGCACTTACATCGAACCTCTCACCCCGGAGGTCCTAACCGAGATTATCAAGGAGGAGCGCCCGGACGCGCTGCTGCCCACCCTCGGGGGTCAGACCGGGCTCAACCTGGCCTTTGAACTGGCCCGTCGGGGAGTGCTAGAGCGTTACGGGGTGGAGTTGCTCGCGGCCAAGGCTGAAGTCATCGAGAAGGCCGAGGACCGGGAAAAATTCAGGGAAGCCATGGAGCGTATCGGCCTCAAGGTTCCTAAAAGCGAGATCGTGCGGAACCTCTCCGAGGCCGAGGCCGCGGCCCGGCGCATCGGGTTCCCTATCATCGTGCGTCCCAGTTTCACCTTGGGAGGGACCGGCGGCGGAGTGGCCTACAACATCGAGGAGTTGCGGGAAATCGTAGAGCAAGGCCTGGAGCTTTCTCTCATTCATCAGGTCATGCTCGAGGAGTCGGTGCTGGGCTGGAAAGAGTTCGAACTGGAGGTCATGCGCGACCGTAAGGACAGCGTGGTCATCATCTGTTCCATCGAGAACTTTGACCCCATGGGGGTGCACACCGGGGATTCCATCACGGTAGCTCCGGCCCAGACCCTCACCGACCGCGAATACCAACGAATGCGGAGCGCGGCCATCGCGGTCATCCGGGAGATCGGGGTGGAGACCGGCGGTTCGAACATCCAGTTTGCCATCCATCCCGAGACCGGGGAGATGGTGGTCATCGAGATGAACCCCCGGGTCTCGCGCTCCTCGGCCCTGGCCTCAAAGGCCACCGGGTTTCCCATCGCCAAGATCGCGGCCAAACTCGCCGTGGGCTACACTCTGGACGAACTCCCGAACGATATCACCCGAGAGACCAAGGCGGCCTTTGAGCCCACCATCGACTACGTGGTGGTGAAGTGTCCGCGGTTCACCTTCGAGAAGTTCCCGGAGACCAGGGACGAGATCACCACCTCCATGCGCTCGGTGGGCGAGACTATGGCCATCGGGCGCACCTTCAAAGAAGCCCTGCAGAAGGCCCTGCGGGGTCTTGAGATCGGACGCTTCGGTTTTGGAGCCGACGGGAAATCCCCCTCCGACCGAGGAGAGACCCTTCCCAGGGAGTTGATCGTGGAGAAACTGGCCCGTCCGAACAGCCAGCGGATCTTCTTCATCCGGGAGGCCTTACGGGCGGGCTTCTCCGTGGACGAAATATATGAACTCACCAGGATAGATCGCTGGTTCCTCTGGCAGCTGGCTGAAATCCTTGAAATAGAAGACGGAGTGAAAGGGAAAAAGCTCTCGGAACTCTCGGAAGAAGAATGGCAGGAGCTTAAACAGGCCGGTTTTTCCGACCGGCAGATCGCCTTCCTTACCGGGGCAAGCGAAGAGGAGGTCCGTGAGAGGCGCAAGGCCCTGGGGGTAAAGGCCACCTACAAGTTGGTGGATACTTGTGCCGCGGAATTCGAAGCCTACACTCCCTACTATTATTCCACCTACGAGGTGGAAAACGAGGCTCGCTCCTCCAAAAAACGCAAGGTCATGATTATCGGTGGAGGTCCCAACCGCATAGGACAGGGGATCGAGTTCGACTACTGCTGCGTGCACGCTTCCTTTGCGCTTCGCGAGCGGGGGATCGAGTCCATCATGGTGAACTCCAATCCCGAAACCGTCTCCACCGACTACGACACCTCCGACCGGCTTTATTTCGAACCGCTTACCCTGGAGGATGTGCTCAACATCTACGAGGAGGAGAAACCCGAGGGGGTGATCGTCCAGTTCGGCGGACAGACCCCGCTCAATCTGGCGGTGCCTCTGGCCAAGGCCGGGGTGCCTATCCTGGGGACCTCCCCGGACAGCATCGATCGGGCCGAGGATCGGGAGCGTTTCGTGGAGCTGCTTGACAAGCTCGGTCTCCAGAAGCCTCCCGCCGGCACGGCCTTCACTGTGGAGGAGGCCGTGGAGATAGCCTCCCGTATCGGTTACCCTGTGCTGGTCAGGCCTTCCTACGTGCTGGGCGGTCGGGCCATGCAGATCGTCTACTCCGAGGAAGAACTGCGCCACTACATGGCCACCGCGGCGGAGATCAATCCGGAGCACCCGGTTCTTATTGACAAATTCCTGGAGGACGCCACCGAGGTGGACGTGGATGCCATTTCCGACGGGGAAATCACGGTGGTGGCCGGGATTATGGAGCACATCGAGGAGGCGGGGGTGCACTCCGGGGATTCGGCCTGCGTGCTGCCTCCGGTCCATATCCCGAGACCCCTCGTAGAGGAGATCAAGGAGGCCACCCGGGCTCTGGCCCGCGAGCTAGGGGTGGTGGGGCTCATGAACGTGCAGTACGCCATTAAGGACGGTCAGCTTTACGTGCTGGAGGTCAATCCCCGGGCCTCGCGGACGGTACCTTTTGTCTCGAAGGCCATCGGGGTACCGCTGGCCAGGTTGGCTACCTGGATCATGCTCGGCGAGAGTCTCCGGAGTCTGGGATTCACCAGAGAGATCGAACCCAAACATCTTTCGGTCAAGGAGGCCGTCTTTCCCTTCCGGCGTTTCCCCGGGGTGGATGTCATGCTCGGTCCGGAGATGAAGTCCACGGGCGAGGTCATGGGCATCGATCGGGATTTCCCTCTGGCCTACGCCAAGGCCCAGTTTGCGGCCGGCATGCGGTTGCCCACTTCCGGGCGGGTCTTCATCTCCGTCAAGGATCGGGATAAGGATAAGGTGGTCCCGGTGGCCCAGACCCTGGCGGAGTGTGGTTTCGAGCTGCTGGCCACCCGGGGCACGGCGGAGTATCTCAAGAATTGTGGGCTTTCGGCCAAGGTAGTGCCCAAGATCTCGGAGGGCCTTCGGCCCAACGCCGTGGACCTTCTCAAGAACGGTGAGATTCATCTGGTGATCAACACTGCCGAAGGCAAAGTCAGCCGTGAGGACGCCTACCTCATCCGGCGCTACGCCATGGAGCTTGACATACCCTATGCGACCACCATCTCGGGAGCCCGGGCCATGGCTTGTGCCATAAGGCGTCTCAAGGAAGCCGCTTTTGGGGTGCGGCCTCTCCAGGACTACTATCGGGAGATCTCGGATTCTTACTACTTCAAACGGGGGATTCTGTGAGTGTCACCCTGGCCTCCGCCCGCAAGTCTGGCCCTGGCTCTGATCCTGGATAGACTCCTAGGGGACCCCTCTTTCCTGCATCCGGTAAGGTTCATCGGCTTTCTGGGGAATCAGGGCTTTCGCCTCTTTCGGAGGCTGGGGCGGGCCGGCGGAGGCCTGACCCTGTTCCTCACCTTCGGGATTTTCGGGAGCCTGGTTGGGCTTTCGGTCAGAGTAGTGCCTTTTCTTGAGGTCTTGTGGCTCTTCTACTTTGTGGCCCTGACTTCCCTTGAAAGGGAGGTCAGGGCCGTTTACCGGGCCCTTTCGGACGGAGATCTCTCCTTGGCCCGGCGAAGGCTTTCTTTCCTGGTTTCTCGCCGCACGGAGCTTCTCCCGGAGGAGGGCGTGGTCCGTGGGGCTCTTGAGACCCTTTCGGAAAACTTCAACGACGCTTTCTGCGGTCCCCTTTTTTGGTATCTCGTAGGTGGACTTCCGGCCGTGACCCTCTACAAGGTGGCCGAAATCCTGGATTCCATGTTCGGTTATCGTCACGAGCCCTACCGAGCTTTCGGTTTCTTTCCGGCCCGGGCCGACGATTTTCTCAATTTCTTTCCAGCCAGGCTGGCGACGCTCTTCCTGGCCCTGGCGGCCCCTCTGTGCGGGCTTTCCGCCAAAAGGGCCTTCGGGACGGCCTTGAGAGATGGCTCCAAACATCCCTCCCCGAACTCCGGGTGGCCCCAGGCGGCCCTCGCCGGGGCCCTGGGGGTGGCCCTCGGGGGGCCCATACCCTACCGCCAGGGGCTTGAGGCCCGGGCCTGGCTCGGAGACCCCTTGCGAGGAGTGAAAATCCACGACATAAAAAGAGGGGTCCGGCTGGTCAGGGCCGCGGCCCTAATGGTGGGCCTTTTTATCTTGCTCTCGGAGGTGCTTCTATGGAGATCCGGCTACCGGAACTTGATCCACGCTACTATGAAAGGGCTTCTCGCCATCTAGACAACCTCACCAAACCTAAAGGAAGCCTGGGTTACCTGGAGGAGATCGCCCGCCGTTACGTGCTCATCACCCAGGATCCCGAGCCGCGTTTGCCCCTGCGGAAGAGGGTCTACGTCTTCGCCGGGGATCACGGGGTGGTGGAGGAAGGAGTGAGCACCTATCCCCAGGAAGTCACCCGTCAGATGATATATAACTTTCTTTCCGGGGGGGCCGGGATCAACGTCATCGCCCGGCAGGCCGGCGCGGAAGTCTTCGTGGTGGATGTGGGGGTGGCCGGAGAGGTTTCGGCGGAGGGGTTGATCAAGCGCAAGGTAGTCCAGGGGACCCGGAATTTGGCCCAAGAGCCGGCCATGACCCGTGAGGAGGCCGAAAAGGCCCTCCAGGTGGGGATGGAGCTTGCGGAAGAAGCCGCCCGGGAGGGGGTGCAGCTTCTCATCCCCGGAGATATGGGCATAGGAAACACCACCCCTTCGGCCTGTCTGATCTGTCATTTCCTGGGGGAGCCCCCAGAGCGCATCGTGGGTCGCGGGACCGGGGTGGACGACGAGGGTTATCGACGTAAGATCTCCGTGGTGCGTAGGGCCCTGGAACGGCATCGACCAAAGGACCCCATCGAGGCCCTGGCGGCTTTCGGTGGGGCGGAGATCGGGGCTATTGCCGGTCTCTTCCTGGGGGGGGCCAGGAACCGCATCCCGGTGGTCATGGACGGGTTCATTTCGTTGGCGGGTTTTCTCACAGCCCGGGCGCTGGCTCCAGGGCTTGAAAACTATATCTTCTGCGGACATGTTTCCGCGGAAAACGGCGCGCGGCCAGCCTTTCAAAAACTGGGGCTTCGGCCCATCCTGGATCTGGACCTGCGGCTGGGAGAGGGGACCGGAGCGGCCCTGGCAAGCCTCGTCATCGAGACCGCCCTCCGCATCTACCGGGAAATGGCCACCTTCGAGGGGGCCGGGGTCTCCAGAGGAAGGGAGTTTGAATCCCGGGACTGAGTTTTCCGCTCTGAGGACGGCTTTGGCCTTTTTCACCCGCTTTCCGGTGAAGGCCCCGGACTTCCGTCCGGCCGAGGCCGTAACTTATCTTCCCCTGGTGGGAGTCCTGCTTGGGGGGCTTAATTTCCTCCTGGTCAAGATCCTTTATCCCCGATTCGGGGCCGAGATAGCCGCTTTCGGGGTGCTTCTGGCCCAGTATTTCCTGGCTAATTACTTTCACTTCGACGGCCTGCTGGACACCTTGGACGCCCTTTCAGCTGGTGGCTCCCGGGAAAAACGACTGGCCATCCTCAAGACGCCAGAGGTTGGGGCCCTGGGGCTTCTTTTCGGGGTGCTCTTTATCCTGGGGGAATGGCTCTTCCTCAAGACGGCCCTAGAGAAGACCCTCTATGGGGTGGCTTTTTTCAAGCCCCTTTTCGGTAGATGGGCTCTTCTTTCGGGTCTGGTCTTCGGGCGAGCCGCCAAGACCGAAGGGCTGGGGGCCCTCTTTTTTTCGGAGAAGGCCCGAGGAAGGGCCATTCCGATCTTCCTGGGGCTATTCTTTTTTCTTTTTTGGTATTTTCCCCTGGCCACCACATGCATTTTTTTGGGGTTATGGGCTACCAC
>WFPH01000089.1 GCA_015487645.1 Thermosulfurimonas sp.
CCTTTCCGTGGGCGAATAGGAGATAATCCTGCCAGAACCCGCGGGCCACCAGCCCAAAAAGGAGCCCAAGCCCCACCGAGATCAGATTGAAGAGCCCCTGAAATTTCTCTGAGAGGAAACGGGTCAGCCGGGGATCAAGGTACCGGACCCAAAAGGCCTCCTTGGAGGCCAACCGATAAACCACCTTGCCATGAAGATAGAAGATTCCCCCGGCCAAAAGCCCCACCACTCCAAAGAGAAAAGTCTCCACCCGGAAACGCAGAAGAAAGACCCGAAGATAACCCAGATCCTGATACCAGAGATAATCCGTATAGAACCCCACCAGGGGGTTGAAGAAGAGAAAAACGAGCCCTAGAAGGGCCAATATGAGAACCGAGAGACGGATCTTCACTTAAACTAGGCCGTCTTCCTAGCCTTCAAGGCATCTTTTATCACGATAGAAACCCCCCACATAGCCATCACAAACATCCCTACTATCAGAATTATAAGTTCCTTTCACGTTTTACTCCTCCTTTCCCATATCCAGAAAGGTCTTTCCTATCCCGGGTCATGGCCGGACCACGTTCAGGAGACAGCCGGCAAGGATAATCTCCCGGTCGCGGGCCGTGAGCTCAAGCCGGACTCGGATCTCTCCTTTTCCGGGGACCTCGATACGTAGACTCTCGGCCCCCTCGGAAAGGGCCTTCCTTATCCCGGGGATGCGGATGCGATCGCCGGCCGAAAGCCTATCATAGTCTGCGGGATCCTCCAGCACTACCGGAAGGATTCCGAAGTTTATGAGGTTGGCCTTGTGGATGCGGGCAAAACTCTTGGCGATCTTGAGCCGCACCCCCAGGTAACGCGGAGCCAGGGCCGCATGTTCTCGCGAGGAGCCCTGGCCATAGTTTTCTCCGCCGAGGATCACCACGGCGGTCCCCTTTTCCTTAAGGGCCAGGGCCTTCTTTGAGAATTCCGGCTCAATAGCCGAAAACACATACTCACTTATAGCCGGAAGATTGCTCCGTAAGGGGAGAATCTTTGCCCCGGCGGGCATGATGTGGTCGGTGGTGATGTTGTCCCCCACCTTGAGGAGGATCTCGCCCTCAAGGTCCTCAGGCAGGGGATCGAACTTCGGAAGGGGAACGATATTCGGCCCGCGCAGAATCTCCACTTTACGGGCCTCCTCCTCGGGAAGCGGAGGAACCAGCAGGGTATCGTTAAGGACAAACTTTTCAGGAAGCTTAATTTCCGGATAGCCTCCGAGATCGCGGGGATCAGTAATCACCCCGCGCACCGCCGAGGCCACCGCGGTCTCCGGAGAGACCAGATAGACATAGTCCGGGCGGGTGCCAGAGCGACCAGGAAAGTTACGGGTAAAGGTGCGAAGCGAGACGGCCTCCGTGGGCGGGGCCTGGCCCATGCCGATGCAGCCCAGGCAGCCGCACTGATGGATCCGGGCCCCGCCGTGGACCAGCTTGCGAAAGGCCGAAAGGGCCTCGAGGTTTTCTACTACCTGAAGCGATCCGGGATTAATCTCCAGACAGGTATCCCGGTGCACGGGATGGCGGGAAAGCACTTCGGCCACCACCAAGAGATCGCGAAGCGAGGAGTTGGCGCAGGAACCAATAATGACCTGGGCCACCGGGCGTCCCGCGATCTCGGCCACAGGTTTCACGTTGTCCGGCGAGGAGGGACAGGCCGCAAGGGGCTCAAGGCTTGAAAGGTCAAGCTCGATCACCTCGTCGTAGCGGGCGTCCTCATCGGGAAGGATCTCCTCAAAGTCCCCTTCCCGCCCCTGGGCGCGAAGCCAGGCCCGGGTGACCTCGTCCGAGGGAAAGACGCTGGTGGTGGCTCCCATCTCCGTGCCCAGGTTGGCGATGGTGGCCCGATCCGGCACGGAAAGTTCCTTCACCCCCGGGCCGAAGTACTCCAATATCTTACCCAGACCGCCTTTTACCGTAAGTTTCCTTAAGAGCCAAAGGGCCACGTCCCGGGCCGAGACCCAGGGTGGAAGTTTACCGGTGAGGTGAATCCCCACGATTTTAGGCATGATGAGGTGAAAGGGCTCTCCGGCCATGGCCATGGCCACGTCCAGTCCCCCGGCCCCGATGGCGATCATCCCGCAGCCCCCGGCGGTGGGGGTGTGGCTGTCGGAGCCAAGCAAGGTTTTCCCGGGCCTTGCAAAACGCTCGAGATGCACCTGGTGGCAGATCCCGTTTCCGGGTCGGGAAAACCAGATTCCGTAGCGGGCGGCCACGGTCTGAAGAAACCGGTGGTCGTCGGCATTGCGAAAGTCGGTCTGAAGCAGGTTGTGGTCCACATAGGAGACCGAAAGCTCGGTGCGCACCCGGTCGATCCCAATGGCCTCGAACTCAAGATAGGCCATGGTGCCGGTAGCGTCCTGCGTCAGGGTCTGATCAATGCGGATGGCAATGGGCTCACCCCGTTTAAGACTTCCCGAAACCAGATGCCGCTCGATGATCTTTTCCGCCACTGTAAGTCCCATGCTAACCTCCTTCCCCAAAGCATTCCGGACAGTATTCTTTGAGTTGGAGCAGGACCTTTTCCGCTTCTTCTTTCAAGGTCTCTGCCTCTGCCAGGGGTTTTAACAGATAAACCAGGAGATCGGCAAGGCTGGCACAGAGGACGATCTGCCTCTCCTGACCGGGCTCACCCGAAATCATAAAAGGAAGCCGACTTTTGAGGATCTCTATGGCCAGGAATTCCGGCCCCTGGAACTCCACCCCGAAGTAGAGATGCCGGGCTTTGAGGGCCGGGGAGAGATTTTCCACCTCCTCCCGGGAAAGGAGCGTAAAGGAAAGATCCTGGGGCGGGATGAGTCCGTGGCGGGGCTTTAAATCCGCAACCAGCGAGGGCTCCCACTGGAGGAGATGCAAGAGAAGCCCTTTGGCGAACTTGAGATCAAAGTTTTCCCGAATGAGGTTCCGAAAAGCCTCAAGCGGGCCTGAAATCAGGAACCGGCGCCGGTCGAGCCGGTCGGCGGCTAAATCCCGGGGAAGACGCTCAAAGAGTTTAAAAAGCGGCGTCTCGCTTCCGGCCGCGACCTCAAGGACCAGGGGACGCAACCCCTGGGGTAGACTCTTTTCCGAAACCAGGGTGAACACCGCCACGCCCGCATTTTAATAGGTTCACGCTCCCCTGGCAAATACACGCAAAATAAAAAGGGGCCTTACGGCCCCTTTTTAAAGGCGATATCTATCCAGTTTTAATCTTTATCATTATACGAAAGAGACCCTAAAAAGTAAACTATTGCTTTGGCATTACTGTAATTATCACTAGCTACATTCCAAGAAGAAGAAATATCTCCTGCATTCCAATTAGTAATAGAAGGTGTATTGGTT
>WFPH01000090.1 GCA_015487645.1 Thermosulfurimonas sp.
CATAGAGACTTGGTCGCTCGTTGTCTGGCTGGGGCTGGGGTTGAGCCTCCATCTTCAGAAAACCCTCGGCTGGCGAGGGCGACGCGCAGCTTGGCTCACCGTTACAATGGCGGCCCTTTTCGTCTTCGTGCTGGTCCTCCTTCCTTATCTTACCGAGACCCTGCATACCATGTATCTCCTGGGAGGCGAAGGATGAGGGAGGTATTCTTCCTCCTTGCGGCCTTCCTTCACGATCTCGCCACCGGGTTCTGGCTGGCAAGCTTTCTTCTCTTCCGGGCCGTGAGGAACCGAGGGCTTGAGGCTACTTTTGTGAAAGCCTTTTTTCCGAAGGTCCTCCTTGTTTCTTTGATAGCCATCTTCCTTACCGGAATACCCCGCTGGGTGGAGGTGCGTGAATCGCCTCCCCCCCCGATCAAAAGGAAGTTCCTTCTCTTGAAACACGCTCTCCTCATTCCCCTTCTTCTCGGAGGCACTCTCTGGATCTGGCTTGGCACGAGGACTTAAACTGAAAAATTTTTTCAGTTAAAATTTTTTGAGATAGTTCGAAACGGAGGTAAAAAGGCAGACCGTGAGGTTTAACGAATCGAGATCATAAGGTCGCTTTCTTTTGAAGAAAAAAGGAGATAAGGGGGAGCTGAAAAGAGGAGAGATAGAGTTTCGCGATAAAGTGGACGAACTAAAGATTTATTGAGGTTTGTAAAGATGCTGGAGATAAACGAAATTGATGTAGAGAAGGTGATTCACGAAATCCTTCCGCGTATTCTGCGGGAGCATCCGGAGGCGCGTTTGGAGGTTGAGCGCGTGATTCGGGAGATAGCCTTGACTCAAGAGGAGGCTGAGAGCCGGTGAAAAGCGTTGAGGTCCTTATTCGCCGGTTCGATCAGAGTATAGGGGCTCTGAAGGTCCAGTGTGGGCTTATGTCCGAGGAGGCCTGGCGGCGGGGCATGGCCGGCATTCTGCGGGAGGTGAAAGGCCTTCGGGTGGATCATTATCTGGCCTACGACGAGGAGGGGGAGGTCTAAGGTGCGTTTCTACGAGAAGCGCGAGGGGCGGAGGGTGACCCGGAGGATCGTCATCTCTCCGATGCTTCATCCCGCGGCCCGGGAGGCCGCACAAAGGCTCGGGGTGGAGACTTATTTCGTGCCCGAGTACCTGGAGATCAAGGGAGGCTCCGGAGGAAGGGCATGAGGCGACTGCGGGTCCTTCTGGCCACGCCGCCCTATCACTGCGGGATGCTTGAGGCCGCGGGAGGCTGGCTTCCGCTGGGGCTGGTCTATCTGGCCGGGGAGGTGCGCCGGCGGGGGCACGAGATCGCGATCTACGACGCCATGACCCTCTTCCACAGCTGGGAGGATATCGCCCGGGTACTCGAGGACTTCCGGCCGGATGTCTTGGGGATCGGAGCCATCACCGCCACCGTGAACGATGCCCTTAAGTTCTGTGCCCTGGCCAAAGAAATAAGCCCGGGGGTAGTCACGGTCCTCGGCAATGTTCATCCCACCTTCATGAGCGAGGGGGTGCTATCCTCCGGGGCGGTGGACTTCGTGGTGCGCGGGGAGGGGGAGATCACCTTCGCCGAACTGGTGGACTGTCTCGCCGCAGGCGGAGACCCTTCGCGGGTGGTGGGCCTGAGCTTTTTAAAGGATGGAGCGCTCTTCCACACCCCGGATCGCCCCTTTATCCGGGATCTCGACCGTCTTCGTCCGGCCTGGGATCTTCTTGACTGGTCCATCTACACCTACCACCCCCGACCGGGCTCACGCCTGGCCATCGTGTCTTCTTCAAGGGGCTGTATTTCGCAGTGTCTTTTCTGTTCCCAGCGTCTTTTCTGGAGGGGAGACTGGCGGGCCCGGAGCCCGGAGAACTTCGTGGCCGAGCTGGAGTTCCTGAGGGAGCATTACGGGGTGGACGTGGTGATGATAAGCGATGAATATCCCACTAAGGACCGGAATCGCTGGGAGCGCATCCTGGACCTTCTCATCGAACGGGACCTCGGGCTTGAGATCCTCATGGAGACCCGGGTGGACGACATCATCCGGGACGAAGACCTCATGGAAAAGTATCGGGCGGCCGGGGTCTCGCACATCTATGTGGGGGTTGAGGCCCCGGATCAGAAGCGGGTGGATGCCTACCGGAAGCACATCCGGGTGGAGGATTCCAGAAGGGCCCTTGAGATCATCAACCGGGCGGATATCATATCCGAGACCTCCTTTGTGGTCGGGACTCCGGACGAAACGCCGGAAAACCTCAGGGCCACCCTTGAGCTTGCCAAGTTCTACGATCCGGACATGGCTTTTTTCCTGCCGCTCACCCCCTGGCCCTATACCCCTATGTATGAGAGGTATCGGGAGCACATAGAGGTGCACGACTGGAGTATGTACAACCTGGTGGAGCCCGTGATAAGGCCCGAAGCCATGAGCCGGGATGAGCTCCGCCGGTTGCTTTTTTCTTTCACTGCCGAGTTTTTTAAGCATAAACTCCTTAATTTGAAGCGGATGACTCCC
>WFPH01000091.1 GCA_015487645.1 Thermosulfurimonas sp.
GCCTACATCTCCTACCGGCTCAAACGCGAGCTTCCCCCGGAGGAAAAACCGGAGGAGGCCGCCGAGGCTCCACCCCCCACCGAGGAGATCGAGCAACTCCTTCCTCTGGATCTTCTGAGCCTGGAGATCGGCTACGCCCTCATTCCCCTGGTGGATGAATCTCAAGGCGGAGATCTCTTGGAGAGGATCAAGAACCTCCGTAAGCAGTTTGCGTTAGAGATGGGCGTGGTTATTCCTCCCATCCATGTGCGCGATAACCTGCAGCTTAAACCGGCGGAGTACGTCATCCTGATCAAGGGGGTGGAGGTGGCTCGGGGAGAGGTCCTTCCCGGCCATCTCCTGGCCATGTCTCAGGAGGAAAAGGCTCCGGAGATTGAGGGGGCCATCCCTACCAAAGAGCCGGCTTTTGGGCTTCCGGCTTACTGGATCCCGGAGGCCAAGAAGGACGAAGCCGAGGCCGCCGGCTACATCGTGGTGAATCTTTCCACGGTGATCGTGACCCATTTTGCGGAGGTAGTTAAGCGGCATGCCGACGAACTCCTCACTCGCCAGGAGGTGCAGAAGCTCCTCGACGGACTCTCCCGTCAATATCCCAAGGTGGTGGAGGAGGCCCTGAACGTGGTGAATCTGGGGGTGGTGCAAAAGGTTCTTCAAAATCTTGTCCGGGAGGGCATTTCCGTTCGGGATCTTCTCACCATCATGGAGACCCTGGCTGACTATGGTGAGCGGATAAAGGATCCGGACACCCTCACGGAGTACGTACGTCAGAAACTCTCTCGGGTCATCGTCAAACCCTATCTGGATCCTTCGGGTAAACTCTATGTGACCGCCGTTGGAGAAGATATTGAGGAAGCCATCCGCAAGGCCCTTCAGCGCACGGCCGAGGGCACTTTCCTCATGATCGAACCCCGGGTAGGGAGTCGGATCGTGGCCGTTATTAGTCAGGCCGCCGAAAGGATGACCCGCGCCGGGCGTCAGCCGGTCTTTCTGGCCACACCGACGGTGAGACGCCACCTCCGGCGCTTGATTGAAAGGAGTCTTCCGCAGGCCGTGGTCCTCTCCCACGCCGAGATTCCGGCGGAGGTCACCGTGGAAATCGTGGAGACCGTGAGGTTAGGCCGTGAGAATTAAGCGTTTCCGGGGAGAAAACGCTCTGGAAGTTCTGGCCCGGGTTAAAAAGGAATTGGGGGAGGAGGCCCTCATTCTCTCCTCAAGACGCGTAGAGGAGGAAGGCAAGATCTTCTATGAAATTACGGCGGCCGTGGATCAAGACCCTAACCCGGAGGTCTCTGAGTCCAAAAACTCTTCACAAGATACCCTGAGCGATATCCGTGCCGAACTCTCCGAAATCAAAAGCCTTCTCCGGGAGGCCTTTTCCGAAAAGATTATACAGGGCCGTTATGTGAAGTTGCTTGAGATGGGCGTTCTTCCGGAGGTGGCCTCAGAGATGGAGGACCCGGTGCGCTGGGTGCGGGATAGGCTTTCTAGAAAGGGAGCCTCGCCCCTCTCTCGCCATTTGATCTTCGTGGGGCCTGCGGGGGCAGGCAAGACCAGCGCCGTCTTCAAGGTGGCCGCCTGGTTCAAATATCGCCAGGGGCTGGAGGTTACGGTGGTAACCTTGAACCGTCATCGGGTGGGGGCCCGTGGCGAAGCCCTGCGGTTGGGGGAGCTTCTTGAAATTCCGGTAAAGACCGAGCTTCCAGAGACTTTTCCGCAGCGAGATTGCCTTCTCATTGATACTCCGGGGTGGGGCTGGAATTTCGGGCCTGAAGAGCTTGAGGCCTTGCTCGAAAGATTTCCTCAAGCCAGAATACAGGCCGTTTTAAACGCGGTGGAGCAGCCCTTAAGTCTTAAGCGCTTTCTTAAAGAACTGGGAGACTATCCGGTGGAGGGTTTGGTGCTTACCCAGGTGGACCGTATGGCCTGCGGTCTTTCTCTGAGTTTTATCCTGAAGGATGATCTCCCGGGCGTGAGTTTCGTTTCCTCCGGCCCCCGCGTGCCCGAGGATCTCGCGCGGGCCACGCCGGAGGTTCTGGAAAGAATTTTTATGCGTGGGCTTAAAGCGGTTTATGATTTAAAATAGTTGAGTCAAGGAGGATTGGATGCGGATTCTGGCAGTATCCAGCGGAAAAGGTGGGGTAGGGAAAACCAATTTGGTGGCCAATCTAGCCTTGGCTCTGGAAGATAAAGGACACCACACCCTGATCTTTGACGCCGATTTGGGGCTGGCCAATATCGATGTCCTTCTCGGACTGGCTCCCCGGAGAGACATCCGGCACGTGTTGGCCGCCGAATGCACTCTGAAGGATATCCTGATCAAAACCCCTTACGGGTTTGACGTTATTCCGGCCAGTTCCGGGGTAGTGGAACTTACCCGTCTTGATCCCTCGGAAAAGCTGGTCCTTAAAGAACAATTCGAGGAGATTTCACAGGGGGTGGATTTCTTTATCTTTGATCTGGGCGCTGGTATCTCGGACAATGTACTCTTCTTCAACCTCGTAGCTCAGGAAAGGATAGTAATCACTACCCCGGAACCTACGGCCATGGCCGACGCTTACGCTCTCATAAAGCTCCTTTTCGTGCGTCACCAAGTTAAACGGGTCTACCTCTTGGTGAACATGGTTAAAGATGTCAAAGAAGGCAAAAATATCTACCAGCAGATTGCCCAGGTGGTAGAGCGATTTTTAGGGCCGGTAGGTCTTACCTATCTGGGGGCTATTCGAAGCGATCCCTGTGTGGCAAGGGCCGTTAGAAAGCAGGAACCCTTTTTGAAGGTCTGTCCCGAGGCCTCCGCGAGTCAGGATCTCCTTAAGATCTGTGAGAAACTTTTGAAGTTGAAGCCGAGATCCGAAGGGGGGCTTGAGGCCCTGTGGTCACAAAGCTTTCAGGCTACTTCATGAAAACCTATCTCCAGAAGACCCCGGAAGAGCTCGTTTTTGAACATTTGCCTCTGGTAAAGTACTTAGCCTCCAGGCTATCAGGGAGGCTCCCTCCCACTCTGGATGTAGAGGACCTGATCTCGGCAGGTATAGTGGGCCTGATCGAAGCCGCCCGGCGCTTTGATCCCAAACGCAACATCCAGTTCAAGACCTTCGCGGAATTCAGGATCCGGGGGGCCATGCTGGACGAGTTGCGTTCGCTGGACTGGATACCCCGTTCGGTAAAAGAGAAAGCGGCTCGTCTCGAAAAGGTCATGAGTACTCTGGAGAACCGTTTGGGTAGACCCCCGGAAGACGAAGAAATAGCTCGAGAGCTGGGGCTTCGGCTCGAGGAGTATTACCGGCTTCTTGAAGAGGTGCGAGGGATTACCTTTGTGGACATTGAGGCCCTTAAAAGGAAGCTGGAGGACGCCGAAGACCTTGACCTGGCGGATCTACTGGCGGATTCTGAAGAAAATGATCCTTTCGAAAAGTTAGGCTTGAAAGAATTGGGAGAAGCTCTGGCGCAGGCTATTTCTGAATTGCCGGAAAAGGAGAAGTTGGTTATAACTCTTTATTATTATGAAGGCTTGACCATGAAAGAAATAGGCAAGGTCTTAGGGTATACCGAAAGTCGTATCTCGCAGCTGCACAGCAAGGCCTTGCTGAGGCTTAGAGCCAAATTGAAGGAGCGCCTGGGAGAAAATTACCTAGATCTTTTCTAAGGAGGTGAGTTATGCCGCTTGACACCAACATGAGGATCCTCGTCGTGGATGATTTTGCCACCATGAGGAAGATCATCAAAAACATTCTCTCTCAGCTGGGGTTTAAGAATATTATCGAGGCCGACGACGGTACCACCGCCTGGGAGATCCTTCAAAAGGAACCGGTCGATCTTATCATTTCCGACTGGAATATGCCCAAGATGAGTGGGCTTGAGCTTTTGAAGAAGGTCCGCTCGGACGACAAGCTCAAGGACACCCCCTTCTTGATGGTCACGGCCGAAGCCCAAAAGGAGAACATTATCGAGGCGGCCAAGTACAAGGTAAGTCAGTATATCGTAAAGCCCTTTACTCCTGAAACGCTGAAGGAGAAACTTGAAAAGATCTTTGGAGGCTAGAGTTGCCCGAGGAACTTAAAAGGGAAGAGGAGCCTTCTGAGGACCGGGTAGAAGAACCCCTCTCTGGAGAGTCTGAGGAGGGGGCTACCCCTCCGGAAGAGACCCCGTTGGAGACGGAGACCTCTGAAGAGGGCTCTTCGCCGGAATTCGAGCCGGAGATGGCAGAGGCCGCCGTTGAGGAGGCCTCCGAAGAGGAGAGCCCAGAAAAACTCATTCAAGCCCTAGAGGCCGAACCTGAAGGAGAGCAAGCGTCACCCTCCGGGGAAAAGAAGGCCTTCTTTCCCAAGATTCTTTTGGGTTTGGGAATTTTGATCTGCCTTTTGGGAATTACGGGGGGGGTTTATGTCCTTTGGACCATTATTAACTCGAGCCGTTCGGCTGTCTCCACGGCAGAAGTTTCTCAACCTCCGACGAAAACCGTTACGCCTTCCTCTCCCGCCCGGGAACCTTTAGGAGCTATGCCTCTTGAAGTGCGTCCGGAGCATTCCCTGGTGTTGAAACACTTTCTTATTCCTTTGCAGAGCGAGGGGGGCGCTCCGGTTTTCATCAAAGCTTCAGTAGTGCTTTATTTCAAAAGCCAGAGGGAGGTCCTTAAAGCCAAGAAGCTGGAAAATCCTCTTAGGGGGATGATCTTCGAGACTTTCAAAAATATTCCTTTTTATTACTGGCGGAGTCCCGAAGGGGTTAATAAAATCAAAACTGCTCTGCTTAAGAGCTTGAGGGAGAGGGCTCCGGAGGGTCTCAAACCAAGCGATGTGGATGTTACCGGGTATATCCTCAAGTGAGGGGTTTACATGCCGGATAGGGTGGAGAGATCCCCAGAGATAACCCCTCTTTTGCCTCCTGTAGAATCTGAGAAACGTTATCCCCAAAGGAGACCGTCGGAGAAGAAAAAACGCCCCAAACCTTCTTCCGGAACTCCGTCCAAAAAGCCTGAGAAAGAAGGTCGAATAGATATCACGATATGATGCCTGAGATTTACTTCCTCTTGCAGATTGTGCTTGATTTTTTGCTTTTGCTTGCGATTTTGTTTTTATTTCTACGCTTCAGAAAGATTATGAACCTTCCGATAGGGGAGGTAACCTCGCGGCTTGCGGTTTTGGAGAAGCTTTCCGAAGATCTGGCCCGGTATCTGGAGGAAGAGCGCCGGATTTATGAGCGCTTGAAGGGGGCTCTTGAAGCAGGAGTGGAGGCTTGGGAGCATATTGGTAAAGACCGCAAAGGACTCAAAGAGCAAGTGCTTGAGGCCTATCGCAAGGGGCTTTCCGTGGGAGAAATAGCTCGACGATTTTCTCTCTCGGAAGGGGAAGTGGAATTATTGATCTCTCTTGAAAGGTTTAAGGAAAAAGCATGAGAGTTACTCTTCCGGCTCCGGTTACCTATCTTCCAGAGAGCCTTTTTTCCCTCCTCGGTCAGCCCGGGAGGGAACTTACGGTCCGGGTGGTTGAAGTAGAAGGCAAGACCCTTACCCTGGAGACCGGGGGGGAGCGTTTCCAGGCCCGCTTAGCTGGAAGCTTGCTCCCTGAGGATTTTCGACTCGGGGAGACCGTGAGGGTTAGGGTTCTTTCTTCCGGACCTCCAGTCCTTTTGCATTTGGTGGAAGGCCCCGGGGTGACCCGGGTCGAGGAGAGGTTCGCCAGGCTCATTCAGTTTCTTCAAACTCAGGGGGGAAACTTATCCCCGGAATTCCCGGCTGTTTCTGAAAAGCCGGATCCTCTATCCTTGGTAACTTTTCTGGTGAAGATGATGGGCGAGGTCCAGGAAGAGAAAGAGAAGGTCGGAGGAGATGAGGGGGATAAAAAACTAAGCCGTGATTGGGGGGTCTTGACGCGGTTTTGGCAGGAGGGACATCTAGTCTTGCCCTTTTTCTTTACGGATCGTCTTTCCTGGGGATTCCTGGAAGCCGGTCGGGAAGATTGGTCTTCGGAGAGTGAAAAGTTTTTCTATCTCCGTTTATTCCTTTCGGAGCTCGGGCTGGTCGAGGCTTTTATTCGAGCCACCTCCGGGAAGGCCCTCAAGATCAATCTTTTCTTTTCTCGAGAGGAGGCTTTGACCCTGGCTCGGGAAGGGATAGTGGAATTGCGGAGGGAGCTGGCTGAAAAGGGTTTCTGGCCGGAGATCACTTTGGAGCAAAGCTACTATGAACCGGGGATCATTTTGGCTAAGGAGGGATAGAAGATGGTGGTCTTTGAGAAGGCCGGCAAACACAATACCGAGGAGGCTTTACAGGTAGCCCGGAAGGCTGTAGAGGAAAGGGGCCTTCGACATGTGGTAGTGGCTTCCACTTTTGGTACCACCGGGCTTAAGGCAGCGAAACTTTTCCAGGATCTAGATGTGAATCTGGTGGTGGTTACCCATAATGTGGGTTTCCGGGAGCCAGGAATTCTGGAGATGAGTCCGGAGACCCGTAAAGAGATTGAGAATTTGGGGGGCAGAGTGTATACCGGAACCATGGTCTTCCGGAATATAGGGACGGCTATTCGTGAGCTGGTGCATTATTCGCAGCCAGACCTCATTGCGCATACTTTGAGAATGTTCGGGCAGGGGATGAAGGTTTGTGTGGAGATTGTGGCTATGGCCTGCGATGCGGGTTTGATTCCCCCAGAAGATGTGGTGGCGGTGGCCGGGACGGCGAGAGGGGCGGATACGGTGGCGCTCATCCGGGCCATGCCTTCCAATAAACTTTTCCATATAAAAATCCGGGAGATTCTGGCCAAGCCCCGGGACTGGTAAGGGGGGAAGATATGAAAGCCTTGGTGGTGGACGACTCCAAGTCTATAAGACAGATTGAAAGAAAATACCTGGAGGAGATGGGCTTCACCGTGGTGGAGGCCGAGAACGGACAAGAGGCCCTTGAGCGGCTCAAGGAGAACCCGGATGTGCGCCTCATCATTCTTGACTGGCATATGCCGGTGATGAACGGCTACGAGTTCCTTAAGGCCGTGCGTGCCAACCCGGAGTGGAACGAGATCAAGATCATGATGGTCACCACCGAGAACCAGCAAAAGAGTGTGGTTGAGGCCATTATGGCGGGGGCCAACGAATATCTCATGAAACCTTTCGATAAAGAGATGCTGGAAACCAAGATCCGTTTTCTGCTGGAGGGGGCTCTCTGATGATCAAGGTTCTTATCGTAGATGATTCTCCGGTGATAAGGCGCTTGTTGGCAGAGGTCCTTTCCAAAGAACCGGACATAGAGGTTGTGGGGCAGGCCAGAGACGGGCGCGAGGCTGTGGAGCTGGCCCGGGCCCTTCGTCCGGATGTCATTACGCTGGATGTGGAGATGCCGGTGATGGACGGCCTTGCGGCCCTGCGAGAGATCCGCCGGCTGGTACCTCGCGCGAGGGTCATCATGTTTTCCACCCTGACCGAAAAGGGGGCGAAGGAGACGATTGAGGCCCTCTCTTTGGGGGCTTTTGATTTTGTGACCAAGCCTAAAGGGGGTTCCCTCACGGATAGTCTCCAGCGCATACGAGAGGAACTCATTCCCAAGATTCGAGCCGCGGTTCCGGTCTCGAGACCGCCCGTATTGCCCCGACCTCCTAAGCCTCCGTCCTTCAAACCGACCGTCATCAAGCCCGGGCTATTCTCCGTGGTGGGGATAGGGGTCTCCACCGGAGGGCCCAGGGCTTTGCTGGAGGTCATCCCCCGGCTCCCGGCCAGCTTTCCGGCTCCGGTGCTCCTGGTCCAGCATATGCCCCCTATGTTCACTACTCAACTGGCTCAAAACCTGGACCGGCAGTCGGCCCTGCGGGTCAAGGAGGCCCGGAACGGCGAGCCCGTGCAAAAGGGGGTGGTTTATATCGCTCCCGGAGATTATCACATGGAGGTCCGTTCTTCCGGACGTGCCAAGACTATTTATCTTCACCAAGGTCCTCCCGAAAATGGGTGTCGACCGGCGGTAGATCCTCTTTTTCGTTCCCTGGCCGAGATCTATGGAGGGGGCGTGGTGGGTGTGGTTCTTACCGGCATGGGACATGACGGGCGGGAAGGGGCCCGCAAGATAAAGGAAAAAGGGGGGCTTGTGATCGCACAGGATGAGAAGACCTCCACCGTTTACGGGATGCCCCGGGCCGTAGCTGAGGCCGGGTTGGCAGACTTTATCTTGCCTTTGTCGGAGATTCCTCTGAAACTTCAGGAGATTTTTATGAGGAAGGGTGGG
>WFPH01000092.1 GCA_015487645.1 Thermosulfurimonas sp.
GACAGAGGAACGCTTGGCCCGGGAGGTCTTCCGGCGCCTTAAGTATCTTTCCGAGGTGGGGCTTCCCTATCTTACCCTGGATCGCCAGAGCCGCACCCTTTCCGGCGGCGAGGTGGCCCGGGTACTTCTTACCCGGGCCCTATCCTCGGAGCTTACCGAGACCCTCTATCTCTTTGACGAGCCCACCACCGGGCTTCATCCCCGGGACACGGCCCGGGTGGTGCGTTTCTTAAAAGAGCTTTCCGCCCGCGGGAACACCGCGGTGGTGGTGGAACACGACCCGGAGGTCATCCTTTCCGCGGACGAGGTGGTGGACCTCGGGCCCGGGGCCGGGGAGGCCGGGGGACACCTCCTCTATCAGGGTCCCCCGGAGGAACTCCTAAAAAAGGACACCCCCACCGGAAGGGCCTTAAGGGAGATCCCCCGCCGGCCGCAGGCCCCGGCCCGCACGGAGAAAACTTTTAAAGGATTTCTCGTCCTTACCGGGGCCCGGGAGAACAACTTAAAGGACCTTACGGTGCGTTTCCCTCACGGGGCCCTTAGCGTGGTCTGCGGGGTCTCGGGTTCCGGGAAGTCCACCCTGGTGGAACTCTGCCTCTTCCGGGGGCTTAAGCGGGCCCGGGGCGAGACCACCGAACCTCCGGGCGCCTTCCGGGACCTTTCCGGCCACGAGGTCTTCTCCACCGTGGAGATGCTGGACCAGAGCCCGCTTGCAAGGACCCCCCGGGGGAATCTCGCCACCTACCTCCGGGTCTATGACCTCATAAGGCGGCTTCTTGCTTCCTCCCGCGAGGCCAAGCTCCTGGGCCTGACTCCGGTCCATTTCTCCTTTAATTCCCCGGAGGGGAGGTGTCCGGAGTGCGAGGGGCTGGGCTATCAGGTGGTGGAGATGCAGTTTCTTTCGGACCTTACCTTTCCCTGCGAGGCCTGCGGGGGACGGAGGTTTCAGCCGGAGATCCTTTCCGTTAGCTGGCGGGGAAAGAATGTGGCCGAGATCCTGGATTTAACCGTGGCCGAGGCCCTGGAGTTTTTCCGGGGGCATACCGAGATTGTGAGGCGGCTTTCTGCCGCCGAAAAAGTGGGGCTTTCCTATCTCCGGCTGGGACAGCCTCTCTCCACCCTTTCCGGTGGCGAGGCCCAGCGGATCAAGATGGCCCGGGCCTTTGCCCTTCCCGAGGGTGAAAAAGCCCTTCTCATCCTTGATGAACCCACCGTGGGGCTTCACCTGGCGGATATTGAAAAACTCCTTTCCGCGCTTAGCGAGCTTACCCGCCGGGGCCACACGGTGATCGTGGTGGAGCATCACCCGGAGGTCATCCTTTCTGCGGACTGGGCGGTGGAACTGGGGCCCGAGGGCGGAAGGAAAGGCGGCCATCTCCTCTTTGAGGGCCCGGTTGCGGAACTCCTTAAAAAAGACACCCCTACCGGTGAGTGGCTGAGACGCTACCTTGCCGGAGAGATCCGCCTTTCCGGAAGGCCGAAGGAGACCTCCCGGCCAAAGCCCCGCTTTATTGAGATCCGTGGGGCCCGGCACCACAACCTCAAAAACATGGACCTGGACCTTCCCCGGGAGAAGTTCATCGTGGTCACCGGGGTTTCGGGCTCCGGGAAATCCACCCTAGCCTTTGATCTCATCTTTGCCGAAGGGCAGAGACGGTATCTGGAAAGCCTTCCGGCCTACCTGCGCCAGTTCGTAAAGCTTTATGAGGAGCCGGAGGTGGACCTCATCGCCGGTCTTCCCCCTACGGTGGCCCTTGAGCAGCGGACAAGCCGCCCGGGCCCCCGCTCCACGGTGGGGACCATGACCGAGGTCCTTCCCTACCTGAGGCTCCTTTTCGCCCGGCTGGGGCGCGCCCACTGTCCCTCCTGCGGAAGGCCCCTTTCCCGGGGCGAACTTTCCGGTTTCGTAAAACGCCTTCTGCGGGAATTTTCCGGGGCCCGGGTGAAGGTCCTTTCCCCGCGGGTTAGACGCCGCAAGGGGTTCCACCGTCCGCTTTTTGAGCGGGCCTTAAGGGCCGGATACCGCGAGGTGCGGGTTGATGGCCGTTTCCTCTCCCTTCCTCCGGTCCCGGAGCTTTCCCGCTTCCGGGAACACACCATTGAGGTGGTGGTGGGAGAGACCGAGGTCTCCCCGGAGAGGGAGGGGGAGCTTTCCGGGCTTCTTCGCGAGGCCCTCACCCAGGGAAAGGGCGAGGCCATAGTGTGGAGCCCTCTCGGAGAGGTCTTTTTCAGCGAAAGACTCACCTGTGCCGAATGCGGGGTGAGCCTTCCCGAGCCGGATCCGCTTTTATTTTCCTTTAACACCCGGGCCGGGGCCTGTCCGGAATGCCAAGGGATGGGAAGCGTCGGGGGAGGGGTCTGTGCGGCCTGTGGCGGAAGCCGCCTGCGCCCCGAGGCCCTGTCCTTCCGCATCGGGGGCCGGAACATCGCCGAACTCTCGGAC
>WFPH01000093.1 GCA_015487645.1 Thermosulfurimonas sp.
CCACCTCGTACTCCACCGAGCCCCCCTCCGCGATGGCCACCGTGAGATGGGTGGGCTCAAGGACTACGGCCTTGGGAAAATGATAGGCTTTGGCCAGTTCAGCGGACCCCCGGCCTTCATTCTCTTCGTCCACCAAAAAGGCCAGGGCCAAGGAGGGGCGCTGAGCCTGGAGGGCCAGTTCCTCGGCCAAAAGCATGAGGATGGCCACCCCGGCCTTGGCATCACAGACCCCTACTCCCAAGAGTCTTCCGGCCTCGGCCCTGGGAGGATAGATACCCAGGCGTAAGGGCACCGTATCCACATGGGTAGTGAGGAGAAGTTGGGGATCCTCGGAGAAGAAAAGCAGAAGGTTGGGAGCACAACCTGGGACCTCCTGAAAGATCGGCCCAAGCCCCCGTTCGCGCAACCAGTTCGCAATAAACTCCTGGATGGCAGACTCTTGACCGCTTTCGCTGGGAATTTCCGCCAATTGCAGGATTAAGTCTCTAAGCTTTTCCTTCACGATCCTTCCGACTTGAAAGAAATCAAGGGACAGTTACGGCAAATGTCTTCTCCTACCAGCCTCGGCCCGCCAAGGAAGGAGACCCGGCCCTTGCGAGCCTTCTCTTCCAGAACGCGGATCACGATCTCGAAGGCCGCGCGTGGAAAAGCCAGAAAGATCTCTCCGCGATCCATCTTGCCGGAGGAGAAGGCCCCGGGACACGGGAGACTCAAAACCGGTTTCCCCGAAAGATAGGCCTTGACCATGCTTCCACAGACCGCGGCGTTAGGATAATGGGTCAGCGGAAGCTCAGAGATTCCGGCCCCCAGGAGATAGAAGTCCAGAAGATGCGCGGCCTGGAGGGCATCCACCACCAGAAGGACCACCTCGGGGGCCTCCTTAATTTGTTCCAGAGGTCGAAAAGCCAGAGCCCGGAACTTTCCTTCGGGAAGACGGAGCCTTTCAGCGTAGAGTTGCTCGGCGGCCTCGGGCTTGAGGAACTTGTAAAGGGTCTTCTTAACCCGTTCTTCCTTGAAAGGGAAGCCGCACACAAAGGCCGCGGTCTGGCAGTGTAGCCCCTCCGGAGTGAGGAGTACTCCCTCGCCTACCTCGCGTACATGGGCCACTATCTGACAGATAGAAAGCCGATTCTTGGGGCGAACCAGGCCTTCCGGATAAGTGTCTTCCAAGAAATAGATCGCCACCGGCTCGTGATAGAGCCTGAGGGTCCGCAACAAAAGCTCTGACAGGTTTTTTCCTTCCATTACCCCACCTCCGCTCCCGGGGAGACCTCTCCCTCGGGGACAAGGAGCTTGAGGCCCCCCTTATCCTTGGCGGCCAGGATCATGCCCTGAGAGACCACCCCGCGGATCTTGGCCGGTTTGAGGTTGGCTACCAGGACCACTTTTTTGCCGACCAAGTCCTCGGGCCGATAGTATTCCGCTATGCCGGCCACCACCGTGCGTTCCTCCGGGCACCTCACCGTGAGCTTGAGGAGACGATCGGTGCCAGGTACCCGTTCCGCGGCCACCACTTCGGCCACCCGCAAATCCCACTTTTTGAATTCCTCGATGGGATAAAGCTTTTCCTCCATTTCGGCCTCCTCGCGGGCTTCTTCCTGAACGAAGCTGGGCTTCTCCAGCCGGGGAAAAAGAACTCGGCCCTTTTCCGTAGCTCCTCCGGGGGAGAGTCTCCCCCAGGAGAGGGCCCGCTCGAGATGGAGTTCTTCTTCCGGAGAAAGTCCTAGGTTGCGCAGCAAAAGCTCCATGGCCTTCGGCATCACCGGCCACAGGACCACCGCCAGCACCCGCAGGCTTTCAAGGAGGGTATAGAGCACCCGTGAAAGCCGCTCGGTCTCACCCCTCTTTTTCAGCTCCCAGGGGGCTTGGCGGTCCACATACTGGTTGGCCGCGGCCACGGCCTCGTTGAGGGTCGAAAGGGCTCGATGGAAGCGGAAGGCCTCCATCTCGGAAAGATAGCTCCTCACCGCCGAAAGGAGACGGTCCCGCAGGGCGAGATCTTCCGGGGTTTCCTCTCCGGGCTCGGGAACCCTTCCGCCGAAATACTTTTTGACCATGGAGAGGGTTCGGAAGACCAGGTTTCCGAAGTCGTTGGCCAGCTCCGCATTGGTGCGGGTAACGAGGGCCTCCTCGCTGAACTCCGCATCCTGCCCGAAGGCCATCTCTCTCAAAAGGAAATAGCGCACCCGGTCGGCCCCGTAGCGGGCTACCAGATCCTGAGGACGCACCACGTTACCCAGGCTCTTGGACATCTTGGCCTGGTTGAGATTCCAGTAGCCGTGCACGTGAAGCCGCCGATAGACCGGAAGCCCCAGGGCCCTAAGCATGATGGGCCAGTAAACGGCGTGGGGTTTCAGAATATCCTTGGCGATCACGTGTTCCGCTACCGACCACCACTTCTCCCAGGCCGGATCTTCGGGATAACCTATCCCAGAAAGGTAATTTAGAAGGGCGTCAAACCAGACATAGGTTACGTAGTTCTGATCGAAGGGGAACTCGATACCCCAGGAAAGGCGACTCTTGGGACGGGAAATACACAAGGGGCCGAGATCCTCCCGGAGAAGCCCGAGGACCTCTTCCCGATATCCGGGGGGATTGATGAAATCCGGATACTTCCGAAGATGATCGATTAACCAGTCCTGATACTTGGGAAGATCAAAGAAATAGTTGCTCTCCTTGAGAGGAGTAGGGGGGCTTTTGTGATCCGGACAAAGACCGTCCACCAGCTCTTTGGAGGTCAGAAACCTCTCGCAACCGAAGCAGTAAAGCCCCTCGTATTCCCCGAAGGAGATGTCACCCTTTTCATAGAGCCTCTGCAGGACCTGCTGGACCACCTTTTTATGAGAAGGATCGGTGGTCCGAATGAAACGGGAATATTCAATGTGAAGGATGGGCCAGGTCTCCCGAAACTTCTCGGCTATCCGGTCCACATATTCTTTGGGGGTAAGGCCAACCTTTTCCGCGGCCCGTACAATTTTGTCTCCGTGTTCATCGGTGCCAGTAAGGAAAAAGACCTCCTCGCCCTTGAGGCGTTTCAGCCGGGCCACGGCGTCGGCCACCACCGTGGTGTAGGCGTGTCCAAGGTGAGGCTCGGCATTCACGTAATAGATAGGGGTCGTAATGTAGTAGGCCATCAGGCTCCCACCCCTTGCGAAAGGATTTCCCGCAGTTCCTCGGCCGGGATCTCGACCTCCCGCCCTTCCTGATTCTCCAGCACCACCGTCTGCCGGAATATATTGTAACGGACCACCCGGCAGGGACCGGCCGGGGTCTGAATCTTCTTGCCTATCTTCGGGAGACTTTGCGAAAGCTCCTGATAAACCTGGTATTCGTAAAGCAGACAGCAGAGAAGCCGACCGCAGAGCCCGGAAATTTTGTCCGGATCGAGAGGCAGGCTCTGTTCTTTGGCCATCTTGATGGATATGGGTGCAAACTGTTTAAGAAATGCCGCACAACAGAGCTCCCGTCCGCAGGCCGCCAGCCCTCCACACATGGCCGTCTCGTTTCTCACCCCGATCTGCCGCATTTCGATTCGGGTTCTGAGAGCCCGCACCAGCTGCTTTACCAGTTCCCGAAAATCGATGCGCCCCTCCGCGGTATAATAGAAAACCACCTTGCTCCGGTCGAAGAATCGTTCGACCCTCACCAGATTCATCTCCAGGCCGAGATCCGCCGCAAATTGTCGGCAGTAGCTCTCGGCCCGTTTCTCGAACTCCAGGTTCTCCCGGTATTGTCGAATCTCCCGGCGGTTGGCCATACGCAAGACCCTAGGAAGAGTTCCGGATTCCAGAGGAAGAGGTATACTCCTGGAAATAGTCTTTAGGACCTCCCGCCGGTCTTCGGAAAGGCTTATCAGGACATAGCTCCGGGGGCGGATGGGGAAGGTGGACTCCACATGGATTCCGGGAAAGCCCTCGCGAAAGACGGCCTCCGTAACGTAATAGGCTCGGTTCTTTTCCTTCTGGGCCATAACCTGAATTTTCCCTCCGTGTGGGGAGAAGATACTCCCGGAACCCCCTTTTGTTAAGTCTCCCTATTGTAGGTTAAAATGTTTTTCATGGAAAAATGGAAACAGATACTTCGCACTCTATTCGTCCTCGACCTGGAAGACGGACGACTCAATCTCTTTGAGCTCTTTCCGGGGCTCAAGCGTTTCTTTTACCACCGTCCTTATTTCGCTTGGATCAGAACCTTTGGCGACCTGATCTTTTTGGCCATTATCCTCTTGGGACTATTCGGGCCGCAGGACCCCCATCGAAACGTCATGCTTTTTCTGGCCTGGGGGATTTGGTGGACGAGCGTGGTCCTCTCCTGGTTCTTCGTGGGACGCATGTGGTGCGCCTTTTGCCCCTTCCCCGGCCTGGCCCGTCTTCTTCAGAACCTGGGACTTTCCCGGCTGAAAAACCCTCCAAAGTGGCTCACCTGCAAGGGGCTTCACCTGGCCACCGCCGGTTTCTTCTTCATCATTTGGGCCGAAACCGTAACAGACATGAAAAATTCCCCCTTTCTTACCGCCCTCCTTCTTCTCAGCATCGTGGCCGGAGCCACACTCATGGGCATCCTTTACCGGGGGTATACCTGGTGTCGCTATCTCTGTCCCCTGGGAAAGATCATCGGTTCCGCAGCTACTATGGCCCTTACCGAATTCAGGGCCGATCTTAAAAAGTGCGCCCGATGCCAGACCTTTGCCTGCCGAAGGGGCCGCCCCGGC
>WFPH01000094.1 GCA_015487645.1 Thermosulfurimonas sp.
CTAGATCTTGACCGGGAGGAGGCCGAAAGCCTCATCCGCAGGGGGCTAGTGCTGAAAAGAAGACTCAAGGCCGGTATTCCGCATCATCCCCTTTCTGGAAAGATTTTGGCCCTGATCTTCGAGAAACCTTCCACTCGCACACGCGTTTCCTTCGAGGCGGCCATGATGAAGCTCGGGGGCCAGACCATCTTTCTTTCGGCCCGTGACCTTCAGCTGGCCCGGGGGGAGCCTCTCAAGGATACTGCGCGGGTGCTTTCCCGCTACGTGGACGGGATCGTGGTGCGGACTTTCGGGCAGGAAGTGGTGGAGGAACTGGCGGCCTACGCCTCTGTGCCGGTCATTAACGGCCTTTCGGACAAGTTTCATCCCTGCCAGGTACTCTCCGATCTCATGACCGTGGTGGAGACCGGACGCCGGCTGGAAGACCTGCGGGTGGCCTGGGTGGGGGATGGCAACAATATGGCCAATTCCTGGCTCGAGGCCGCGGCTCTCTTCGGATTCGAACTCCGGCTCGCCTGTCCCGAAGGTTACGATCCCGACGCGGATGTTCTGGAAGAGGTCCGCCGGCGGGGAGCCAGGATCGTTCTCACCCGCGACCCGGTGGAAGCCGTTAAAGAAGCGGAGGTGGTGAACACCGACGTGTGGGCCAGCATGGGCCAGGAAGCCGAGGCCGAAACCCGCCGGAAGGTCTTCCAGCCCTACCAGGTGAACCGGGATCTCCTGCAACACGCTGCCCCCGGAGCCATTGTCCTCCACTGTCTTCCGGCTCACCGGGGCGAGGAGATCACCGAAGAGGTCCTGGAAGGGCCGCAGTCGGTGGTCTGGGATCAGTCCGAGAACAAGATGTGGTTCCACGCGGCCCTGCTGGAGAGCTTACTCTCCTGAGTCCTTCGGGGTGGAGGTTTCGCGCCCCTCAGACTCCTGACTGATCTCCCTTACGGATTCCTCAAGAGCCGCCTTGCGGGAGAGCTTGATGCGACCGGCCTTGTCGATATCGATGACCTTGACCAGGACCTCGTCCCCTTCGTTGAGGATATCCGTGACCTTGCGGACCCGGCGGTGATCGAGCTGAGAGATGTGGATGAGCCCAACCGTACCCGGGAAGAGTTCCACAAAGGCCCCGAAGTCTGTGACCCGGGTGACCTTCCCCAGATAGAGTTTTCCGACCTCGGCCTCCTGAGTCAATTCCTCGATCATACGGGCGGCCTTCTGGGCGGTTTCGAGATCGGAGGAATAGATCCTTACCAACCCGGTCTGGTCATCGATGTCGATCTTCACGTCGCCACAGGCCGCGATGATACCCTTGATGGTCTTGCCGCCGGGGCCGATGACCTGGCCGACCTTCTCCGGGTTGATCTCCAAGGTGATCACCCTGGGGGCGTAAACCGAAAGGCTTTCCCGGGGCTTGTCGATGGTTTCCCGCATCCTGGCCAGGATGGAAAGCCGGGCCTCCCGGGCTTGGGCCAACGCCTGGGCCATGATCTCCCGCGTGATTCCGGCCACCTTTACGTCCATCTGGAAGGCCGTGATGCCCTTTTCCGTGCCGGCCACCTTGAAATCCATGTCGCCCATACGGTCCTCATCCCCCAGGATGTCCGTAAGCACCACCACTTGATCCCCCTCTTTCACCAGCCCCATGGCGATTCCGGCCACCATATCCTTTATGGGCACTCCGGCATCCATGAGAGAGAGCGTGGCCCCGCAGACCGTGGCCATGGAGGAAGAACCGTTGGACTCGAGCACATCCGAGACCACCCGAATGGTGTAGGGGAACTCCTCTTCCCCGGGGATCACGGGGGTAAGGGCCCTTTCGGCCAGCATCCCGTGACCGATCTCTCTCCTGGAGGGCCCCCGGAGGGGTTTGACTTCCCCCACACAGAAGGGAGGAAAGTTGTAGTGGAGCATGAAGTGTTTAAAGATCTCCTCCCCGGGAAGATCTAGCCGTTGTTCTTCCTCCGGGCTTCCTAGGGTGGTCACCACCAGCACCTGGGTTTCCCCCCGGCTGAAGATCGCCGAGCCGTGGGTGCGTGGCAACACCGAAACCTCACAGGAGATTGGCCGGATGTCTTTGGGCCCCCGACCATCTATACGACGGCCCTCCTTGAGGATCATCTCCCGCATCCGGAGTCTTTCGAGTTCGTCCAGGTATTCCCGGATTTCGGCTTCCCGGCCCACAGCTTCCTCTCCCAGCAGGGAGATTACGGCCTCAAACAATTCCCGGCGCTTGCGGTTGCGGTCCTGTTTGCCGGGGGTGCGCAGGATATCGGCCAGCTTCTCCTCGGCCAGATGGAAGACTCGGTTCCGGAGGACTTCGTCCGGAACGGGATCCTCGAAAGGTATCTTTGGACGGCCGGCCTTTTCCCGGAGCTCCCGCTGCAAGGCCAGCAGGGGCTTAAGCCCCTCGTGGGCGAAAAAGAGGGCCTCCTCCATCACGGACTCCGGGATTTCCCGGGCCATGCCCTCTACCATCACGATGGCCTCTTCGCTTCCGGCCACCACCAGATTGAGATCGCTTTCCCGGAGTTCCGAGGCCGTGGGGTTGAGTACCAGCTGGCCGTTGATCCGGCCCACTCGAACCGCAGCGATGGGCCCTTTGAAGGGAATATGGGAGAGCTCCAGGGCTGCGGAGGCCCCGGTGATGGCCAGGATGTCCGGATCAATCTCCGGATCCATGGAAAGCACAGTAGCGATCACCTGGGTCTCGTAGCGCCACTTCTTAGGGAAAAGTGGCCTTATAGGCCGGTCGATGAGGCGGGCGGTAATAACCTCTTTCTCGCTGGGACGCCCCAGCTCCCGCTTGAAGTAACCCCCCGGGATACGCCCGGCGGCGTAATACATCTCCTGGTATTCCACCGTGAGGGGCAGGAAGTCGATCTCACGGGTCTCCTCCGAGGCTACCGCGGTCACCAGAACGACCGTGTCTCCACAACTCACCATGACTGCGCCGTGGGCCTGCTTGGCTACCCGGCCGGTCTCGATCACAAATCGGCGACCGTTGATCTCAGTTTCCACGCGATGCATCTGAACCTCCGTTTCGGTTTAGCCTCTGAGCCCCAGGGTCTTTACCAGTTCGCGGTAGCGCTGGAAATCGGTGCGACGTAGGTAATTGAGGAGCTTCCGTCTTTGACCCACCAGCTTGAGGAGCCCTCGACGGGAATGATGATCTTTTTTGTGCACCTTAAAATGTTGTTCCAGTTGCTTTATGCGGGCCGTAAGAAGGGCAATCTGGACCTCCGGCGAACCGGTGTCGTTTTCATGACGCTGGAACTTCTTGATGATCTCGGTCTTGATTTCCGGATCAAGGGGCATCTTACTCCCTCCTTCAATATGAATTTAAGCCCCCGGGTGGCTAGGCCGACCCCGGAGCTTAGCCTTATCTAAACCTAGGAAACGAAAACTCGCAACATTTCCGCCCAACCATCTCCGGAAAGCCTTTCCGGGTAGTAAGTGATCGCCACCAGATCCCCCTCCTCGGTGACGATCCGGAGCCAGGGGACTCGAGGCTTGCGGGGCACCTTCTGTAAACGAATGAGGTTGCCGAGCACGCTCAGGGAGAGGGGGCGACCCTGGCGCAGACGGCGGGCCATCTCGCTCGAGACTACGATGGCCGGGATGAAGGCCAGGGCCTCGGCCACGGGGATGATCCTGGCATGAAGGCCCCCCTCTCGGTAAAGTCTCTCCACTTCCTCCAGAGAAAGGGCCTGCTCCAGAGTGAAGGGCCCCTTCTGGATGCGGCGCAACTCTATCAGGGTGGCCCCGCAACCGAGCTTCAACCCTACCTCGTGCACCAACGAACGCACATAGGTGCCTTTGCTACAGTAAACCTCAAAAGAGACCCGCGGGGGATCGAAACGCTTGAGGCGGAACTCCAGGATCTCTACCTGCTTGGGTTCTTTCTTTACGGTTACCCCCTTGCGAGCCCACTGATAGAGGGGCCGTCCCCGATACTTGGCCGCGGAATAGGGGGGAGGAACCTGCTCGATGATCCCCACAAATTCCTCCATGATCTGGGCCACTTCTTCGGGGGAGATTTCCGGCACAGGCCTCCGCTCCACCACCTCTCCGGTGAGGTCATAGGTCTCGGTGATGATCCCCAGCTCGAAGACCCCTTCGTAGCGCTTGTCTCCTTCCAGGATAAATTGGGCAATTTTGGTGGCCCGGCCTATACAGATGGGTAGCACTCCGGTGGCAAAGGGATCAAGGGTGCCTCCGTGGCCGGCCTTCCTCACCCTGAGGAGCCGCTTTATCTTCTCCACCGCCTCCGTGGAACTCATATCCTTGGGTTTGTCGAGCACCAAAACGCCCTCAACCGCCATACCTGGCCTCCAGGCTCGCAAGAATTCTTTTCCTTACCAAGCTTACCACTTCTTCCACCGGGAGCCCCCTTTTACGGAAACCTGCGGCCCTAGGGTGTCCTCCGCCGCCTTCCAAGGCCGCAAGCTCCGCTACGTTGATCCTTCCCCGACTCCGGAGGCTCACCCCGATCTCCCCCGGCCGCAGCTCTTTCACCATGGCCGAGATCTCGACCCCTCGCATACTCCGGAGGAAGGTGGCCAGATCATCGGCCTCGGCTGGTCGGCTTCCGGTCTCCTCAAAATCCTTCAGGGTGAGGTAGGAGAGCACGCCCCGACCACCGGAGAGGATCTCCCGCCGCTCGAGCACCCGGCGCAGAAGCTCAAATCTGGCCGGGGGATGGTTTTCCATAAGCCTTTCGCCGACCACCGCTGGTCGGGCTCCCAGACGCACCAGTTCCGCCGCTACTAGGAAAGTCTCCTCTCGGGTGTTCTCGAATCGGAACCCCCCGGTGTCGCTGTAGAGCCCGGCATAGAGGTTCTCGGCGGTTTCGGCCGGTATGGCCCAGCCGAGATCCCGGAGGAGACGATACACCAGAAACGCCGTAGCCGGGGCCCGGGGGTCGACCATTCGCACCCCTGGAAGCGGCTCTCCGGTCTTGGCGTGATGATCCAGGATGATCCTTTCCCGGGCGGCCTTTACCACTGGGGCCACTTCCCCCAGTCGCGCCTCCTCCGAGAGGTCAAAGACCAAGGCCACACTCTCCTCTACCGGAAAGGAGCCTTTACTGAAATCCTCAAGGGTGACGAGGTCTCCGAATCCGTGCAGGAAATCCAGAAAATCTGGCCCGGTATCCTCTATCAGGGGGAGGGTCCGTCGCCCCCGGGCCTTCAGCACGAGATGCATGGCCAGAACCGAGGCCAGACCATCGGCGTCAGGATTCACGTGCGTGGCCAGGATGAAGCTTTCGGCCTCTTCAAGAATCTTCTTTATCGTCTCCATGACGGGTCCTTGCCAGTAAAGCCTCCAGGGCCTCGGCAGCTTCCGGTCGACGGTCGGGGTGAAAGTCTATTTCCGGAATGTACCTGAGAAAGAGGTGTTCCCCCAGGAGGTGCCGAATGTATTTATGGGCTCGTCGGAAACCTTTTTCGGCTCGTTTCCAGTCTTCTTCCTCACCGTGAACCCGGTAGTATACGTGAGCCCGTCTAAGATCCGGGGTGACCTCTACTTCCGAAATGGTTATGAATCCCTGGAGGTCAGGATCCCGAATCTCTTCCATGAGGATCACGGAGAGGGCCTCCCTTATAAGTTCGGCTACCCGGAGGTGTCGGTAGTGCATTTTAGAAAGAAATGAAGTCGATTTCGGCCGACAGCAGTTCCAACCCGTCGAAGCCCTCCACGAAGGAAAGAACCTCGTTCAACCGGCGATCAACCAGGGCCTGATCTGAACCGACCGTGGAAACCCCGATGACGGCCTTCTGCCAGAGGTCCTGTTCTTCGACCTCGGCCACCGAGATCTTCTTGAAGCGGGCCTCCAGGCGATGCACCAGACTCTTGACTACCTGGCGCTTGCCCTTGAGGGATTGGTTGCCCGGGATAAAAAACTCCATCCTCACCACACCGACCACCATGTCTCAGTTTAACACAGGCCAAGATTTAAAGTTCCTTACGGATCTCCACTACCTCGTAGGCCTCGATCATGTCGCCTTCCTTGATGTCCTGGAAGTTCTCGAGCCCTACACCGCACTCGTAGCCCGCAGCCACTTCCTTCACGTCCTCCTTGAAACGCTTGAGAGAGGCGAGCTTTCCGGTATAGACCACCACACCTTCCCGCAGGAGGCGCACGTTTCCACCCCGCACGAGCTTGCCTTCTTTCACGTAGCAACCGGCCACCGTGCCCACTCTGGGCACCCGGAAGGTGGCCCGGACTTCGGCCAGACCGATGATCCGCTCCTCGTACTCGGGCTCCAGCAACCCGGCCAGGGCCTTTTTGACCTCTTCGATGGCCTGGTAGATCACGTCATAGAACCGGATGTCCACCTTTTCCTGCTTGGCCACCTCTTTGGCCTTGGCTGTGGGCCGGACGTTGAAGCCGATCACGATGGCCTCCGAGGCCGCGGCCAGCATTACGTCGCTCTCGCTGATGGCCCCGATCCCGGAGCGGATGATGTTAACCCGGACCTCGTCCGTGGAGAGTTTCTTCAGGGCCTCGGAGAGGGCCTCGAGCGTACCCTGCACATCGGCCTTGAGCACGATCTTGAGCTCTTTGATCTCGCCTTCCTTGAGTTTTTCGAAGACCTTTTCCAGCGATAGGCGGGCCTCCCTGGCGGCTTCCGCCTCGCGGGCCTTGCGCTGCCGATATTCCGCCACCTTTCTGGCCGCGGTCTCATCCGGCATGACGATAAAGTCGTCTCCGGCCTGAGGCACCTCCTCAAATCCCAAGACCTCCACCGGGGTGGCCGGCGGGGCTTCCTTGAGCCTCCGGCCGTATTCATCGAGCATGGCCCGCACCCGCCCGAAGGTCATGCCGGCCACGAAGGGGTCGCCTTCCCGCAGGGTCCCCTCCTGGACGATCACCGTGGCCACCGGTCCCTTTCCTTTGTCCAGGCGACTCTCGATGATCCGCCCTCGGGCCGGACGATCCGGAGCGGCCTTGAGCTCCAGCATCTCCGCCTGAAGGAGGACCAGCTCCAGAAGGTCTTCTATCCCCTGACGCTTTTTGGCCGAAACCTCCGCCATCAGGGTCTCGCCTCCCCAGTCCTCCGGCACCAGCCCCAGCTCCGCAAGCTCGCTCTTGACCCTTTCGGGATTGGCGTCCGGCTTGTCGATCTTGTTGATGGCCACTACGATGGGTACCCCCGCGGCCCGGGCATGATCGATGGCCTCCCGGGTCTGGTCCATGACGCCGTCGTCCGCGGCCACCACCAGGATGACGATGTCCGTGACCTGGGCTCCACGGGCCCGCATGGAGGTGAAGGCCTCGTGGCCGGGAGTGTCGATGAAGGTTATCTCCCGTCCGTCGGGAAGCTTGACCTTGTAAGCTCCGATGTGCTGGGTTATACCCCCCGCCTCTCGCGAGGCCACGTCCGTGTGCCGGATGGCATCAAGCAGGGTGGTCTTACCGTGGTCCACGTGCCCCATCACGGTTACGATAGGAGGACGAGGCTTGAGTTCTTCGGGCGAGGGCGGCACGTACTCGAGTAGGGCCTCCTCCTCCACCGTGGCCGCCTCTACTTCGTAGCCAAACTCCGAAGCCACGATGGCCGCGGTCTCCGCATCGATGGACTGGTTAATGGTCACCATGGTCCCGAGTTCCATGAACTTCCGGATGATATCCGCGGCCCGCACGCCCATGAGCTTGGCCAGCTCTCCCACCTGAATGGTTCCGTGGACTTTGATCTTCCTCTTTTTGGGAGGAATAGTGGGCGGTCTTTCGGCTTTCTTTTCCTCTTTGGGAGGCTTAGGGGCCTCCTCGGGCTTTTCCTCCGGCTCTTCCTCATCTGGAAGCATCTCAAGCCCTTCGGGCCCCTTCTCAAGCTCCTCCATCAGCTCGAGCTCTTCGAGGATCTCCTCACGCTCGCTCTTGGTCTCTATGACTCCCCGCTTTTTGGCCTTTTTTTTGGGCCTTTCCTCGGTTTCCTCTCGGACTTTTTTCTTTTTCTTGGCCTTCTTTTCCTCAACCTCTTCCGGTTTAGGAGGCGGAGGAGGGGGAGCAGCCGGACGACGGGGTTTGAAGTCTTTGACCACCCGTTTCTTGGGTTTGGGGGAGATCTTTTCGGTGTCGATTCGGGATATGATCTTGGCCTTAAGCTCTATGACCTCTTCGGGTTTTCCGGCCTCTTTAGGTTTCTCTGGTTCTTTGGCTTCCCTGGGCTTTTCCGGTTCTTTGGTTTCTTCTCGAGCCGCCTCTTCGGGTTTCTCAGGAGGTGCGGCCGGCTTTTCTTCCGCCGGAGGGACCGCTTCCGCTTGGGGTTTGGGTTTCCTGATCTTCAGTTTCAGACGCTTGGGGCGGGTCTCCTTTTCCTCGCGACGTCGGATGATGACGGCCTGGGGAGCGCTCTCCTCGGAAGCTGGCCTCTGCGGAGCTTGGGCCTGGGATTCGGACCTCTGTTTGCGGATCTCCGCCCGCACCCTATCGGCCTCCTCTTCGGAAATGGTCGAGGAGTGGCTTTTGATCTCTATACCCATATCCTTAACCTTCTCGGCCAGCTCCTTGGGACCGATCTCCAGTTCTTTAGCCAGATCGTAAATTCGAATCTTACTCATCTCTTTTCAAGCCTCCCCTGGCCCCCAAAAGGACCTCCATCAACGCCGGTCGAAAGAACTTCATCTTTCCTCGAAAGGCCCGGCTCAGGCGTCTCCGCCCTTTGGGGGTCGCGAGTTTGCTTATACACTTTTCTTCCCCGCAGAGGTAAGCCCCTCGCCCTGGAAGATCTTGACGGGCGTCATAGACGGGCACCCCGCCCTGATCCAGAACCAGCCGCAGGAGTTCCCCTTTGGGAGCCCGTTTTCCGCAAAAGATGCACATCCTGATGGGTACATGCTTACCCCGAGACATCTCCCTCCGCGGCCAGTTTCTCCCTGGCCCGGGCTATTAGCTCTTCGGCCTCGGAAAGACGTAGGCGTCCGATTTCAGCCACCTTTTCGGGGTCAGCCTCGGCCAGGGCTTTCACGGAATTGATCCCCTGGTCGTAGAGTCTCCCGGCCACCTCCTCCGAGAGCCCTTCCACTTCCAGCATCTTCAGGAATTCAGGATCCTGTCTGCGGGCGTATTGGGTCTCACTATACACGTCAATCCGCCAGCCGAGAAGTTTGGAGGCCAGACGCACATTCTGTCCCTCCCGGCCGATGGCCAGAGAGAGCTGATCGTCCGGCACGATGACCTCCAGCGTTTTCGCCTCTTCGTCCACTATAACCTGAGTGCACTCCGCCGGAGACAGGGCGTTGTAAACCAGTTTGGCCGGATCAGGATCCCAGGGGATGATGTCGATTTTTTCCCCTTTGAGCTCCTGGACCACCACCTGCACCCGGGATCCCCTGAGCCCCACGCAGGCCCCGACCGGGTCTACTTCCGGATCCGTGGAGGTCACGGCCATCTTGGCTCTCCTTCCGGGTTCCCGGGCCACCGCCACGATCTTGACGATGCCCTCCCGGATCTCCGGGACCTCCCGTTCAAATAGTTTTTTGAGAAATTCCGGGTGCGTGCGAGAGACCACCAACTGGGGATCTCCCGAGCGGCGAACTTCTATGAGGAGGGCCTTGAGCCTTTCCCCCCGGTGGTATCTTTCCGTGGGAATCTGTTCTTTTTCTGGGAGCAAGGCCTCGGCCCGCCCCAGGGAGAGGATGACATCCCGTTTGCTGAAGCGGTGCACGAATCCGCTTACGATCTCGCCAATCTTGTTTTTGTACTCCTGATAGATCAGTTCCCGTTCCGCCCCACGGATCTTCTGGGTAAGGATCTGTTTGGTGAGCTGGGCTGCAATCCGCCCCAGATCTTTAATGTTGACCGGCTCACCAATGGTATCTCCCACTCTGGCCGAAGGATTCTTTTTGCGGGCCTCCGCCAGAGAGATTTCCTTTTCCGGATTACGAACCTCCTCTACCACCTCATAGAGGCGGAAGACCTCGATTTCGCCCCGATCCTCATCGTAGATGGCCTCCACCTCGGCCTGGGGGCCCAGTCTTTTCTGAGCGGCCGTGCGCATACCCTCCACCAGGGCCGAAACGATGACCTCTTTGGGAAGGCCTCGCTCTTTGCTCATCAACTCCACGATCTTCCTTACGTCCTCGGCCATGGCTGATCTCCTAAAACTGGATTTCCGGCTTGAGCCGGGCCTTTTTTATGGCCCCGTAAGGGATCCGGACCACCCCTTCCTCCAACTCCAGCACCACCTCTTCGCCCTCGAGCCCTCTCAAGAGCCCGGTAAAGGTCTTCCGGCCTTCCAGAGGAGCCTTCAGGACGATGCGAACCCGGTCTCCGGCGAACCGGTCAAAGTCTTCCTTTTTCCGTAAAGGCCGTTCCACCCCCGGAGAGGAGACCTCCAGATGATAAGAATGGTGAATCAAATCGCGGGCATCCAGAAGATCCCCCACGATCTCGCTGACCTTCACACAGTCACCCAGGGTCACCCCGCCGGGCTTGTCAATATAGAGTCGCAGGACCCAGCCCTGGGCCTCCCGCTGCCACTCCACCTCTACCAACTCTAGACCCCGGGCCAAGATGACCGGCTCTGCCAGTTCCCAAACTTCTTGGATCAATTTTTCCCTCTCCATAACAAAAAAGTGGGCACTCAGGCCCACTTTCGGCCTTTTGAGATTTTCTGGAGCGGGCAACGGGATTCGAACCCGCGACCCTCAGCTTGGGAAGCTGATGCTCTACCCCTGAGCTATGCCCGCTCTTGGAGGAGAATATAATATACCCTTAAAGAAATTTCAACTGGACCTGATTGGCCAGCAGTCTTCCCCGAAAGGTGAGCCGAAACCGGCCTCCCTGAATTTCGAGAAGCCCCTTACGGCGCAGTTCTTCGATTTCTTCGGCAAAGACCTCGAAAGGATCCTCTCCGAAACGGCTTCGGAACTCCTCCCGGTTGACCCCTTCGGAGAGCCGCAGGTTGAGAACGATGGCCTCCCGAAAGGCGGCTTCTTGCGAGAGGGTTTCCTCGAGAATGGCCGGCAGTTTCGCGGCTCGGAGCGCTTCGAGGTATCTCCCGAGGTCCTCGGGATTGCGGAAGCGTTGCCTTCCAAGGAAGGACGCCCCTGCCGGCCCGAGCCCCAGATAGGGCCTCGCCTTCCAGTAAAAAAGGTTGTGCCGGCACTCCCGGCCGGGACGAGCGTAGTTTGAGATCTCGTAGTGGCGGAATCCCGTGTCCTCAAGCCTTTCATGAAGTAGCCGGTGCATCTCCACCAGGAGGTCTTCTTCCGGAAGCCGGAGGGAGCCTCTTCGGAGGGCCTGGTAAAGCGGCGTGCCTTCCTCGGGCGTCAGTTCGTAATAGGAAAGATGTTCCGGGGAGAGGCGGGAGACTTCCGCAAGTTCCTGTTCGAGGTCCGCCAGGCTCTGGCCCGGCCAGCCAAAGATAAAGTCCAGGGAGAGGTTTTCGAAACCGGCCGCCCGGGCGGCCTCCACGCTCCGAAGGGCCTCCTCCACGGTGTGGGCTCGCCCCAGGGCCTGGAGGCCCTTTCTCGATAGACTCTGGAGCCCCAGGCTCAGGCGATTGAAGCCCACCCGGCGGTAGCCGGAAAGCCTCTCGAGGGTAAGGCCCTCCGGGTTGGCCTCCAGGGTCAGTTCTTCGGGATGTAGCCTGAGGATTCCGGCCAGTCCTTCAAGCAGTCGACCGTAAAAATCCGGAGAGAGCAGGGAGGGAGTCCCGCCTCCGGCGTAAAAGGTTACGAAGACCAGACCTTCCGGAAGGTGTTCCCGCCAGAGACGGGCCTCTTTTAGCAGGGCTCTCAAATAGAGATCTTCCTCCGGAGGAACGGTTACGGAGTAAAAATCGCAGTAAGGACACTTTCTCCGACAAAACGGTACGTGGAGGTAAAGAGCCGCCTCCATCAGGTTTTTCGTCCGTAGCCCCCTCCCCCCGGAGTTCGGATCTCAAGGACCTCGCCGGGCTGAAGCTCAAAAACCCCCTTGCCGGGGAGGATCTTCTTCCGGCCCTCCCGATCGAAAAGCAGATTCTGCCCCCGCTTTCCCGGTTGACCTCCGTAAAGACCATAAGGCGAAAGGCGGCGTCTTTCGGTAAGGAGGCTTACCGTAACC
>WFPH01000095.1 GCA_015487645.1 Thermosulfurimonas sp.
AGAGTGCGCCTGGAAACCCCAAAAGCCTCCCTAGTGGCCTCAAGACCATACTTTTTCCAAAACCTTAAAACCTTCAGACGATGTTGGGCTTCTTCGGGAATCATATCCCAAAAGAAACCCAATTTGGCCAATCTGTAAAACCCCTTGATGCCATAGCCGATGTGATGAATCTGCATCCTGGCACCCCCCTACTCGGAGTGCCAAAGGCTTCTGAACTTATCCAGGGGCTACCAGTTTTCGCACAAAGGCTCAAAATAGCCTCTGGGGTGAGCACAGGAAGGACACTCCTCCGGAGCCTCCGGCCCCACATGAATGTAACCGCAGTTCCGGCAACGCCATGCGATCTCCTGATCGCGCTTAAAAAGGGCCCCGCTCTTTACCTTCTCGGCCAGAGCCCGATAACGCTTTTCGTGGAATTTCTCCGCTTCCGCAATGGCTTCAAAGACCGCGGCAATCTCAGGGAATCCCTCTTCGCGTGCGATTTTGGCAAATTCGGGATACATTTGAGAGTGCTCGTAATTCTCCCCTTCGGCTGCCGCTAGCAGATTCTCCAGCGTGTTGCCGATCTTGCCGGCGGGATAAGCCGCCTGGATCTCTACCTCACCCCCCTCAAGAAACTTAAAGAGCCTTTTGGCATGTTCCTTTTCCTGCTCGGCGGTCTCAAGGAAGATATCCGCAATACGCTGATACCCTTCCTTTTTGGCCTGGGAGGCAAAGAAGGTGTAGCGGTTCCTGGCCTGAGACTCTCCTGCAAAAGCCGTAAGTAAATTCTTCTCCGTGCGGGTCCCCTTAATACTTTTCATTACTTCCTCCTCGATTTAGATTTTTTACTATTTTATAACAAATTTAAAGTGTGTCGAGCCCTTCCTCTGGTTGTCCCGGCCTATCTTCTTAGGTATAAGGTTTAAGACATGGAGCCCTTCGTGTCCATAGTCATTCCGGCTTACAATGAGGAGGAGTCCTTGCCCCCTCTCCTCGAAAAGCTCGACCGCGTGTTGAATACTCTCAAGCAGCCGGCCGAGGTTATCGTGGTGGACGACGGTTCCCGGGATCGCACGCCCGAGATCCTCCGGGAAGCCACCAAACGTTACCCCTGGCTCAGGGCCTTCATCCTCAGAAGAAATTTCGGCCAGAGTGCGGCTCTCACCTGTGGCATCGAACAGGCCCGGGGAAAGGTGATCGTGACCCTGGATGCCGATCTTCAGAACGATCCCGAAGATATCCCTCGACTCCTAGAGAAGATCGAAGAAGGCTATGACGTGGTCTCAGGCTGGCGCAAGGATCGCAAGGATCCTTTTCTTTCCCGAAAACTGCCCTCAAGGATCGCCAACTGGCTTATCGGGAAAATCACCGGCGTGAAAATCCACGACTATGGCTGTACCCTCAAGGCCTATCGCCGGGAAGTCATCCAGGGCATACCCATTTACGGAGAACTCCATCGTTTCATTCCGGTCCTTACCGATTTCCGTGGAGCCCGTATCACCGAAATTCCCGTAAGACACCATCCCAGACGCTTTGGTAAGAGTAAATACGGAATATCCAGGACTTATCGCGTACTCCTCGATCTATTTCTCATGTTTTTCTTCCAACGTTTTGCCACCCGGCCGTTGCACTTCTTCGGTCTGGTGGGGCTGACGCTATTTCTGGCGGGCTTCCTGATCGAAGTCTATCTTTCGGTCCTTAAACTGGTTTATCATCAGTCCATCGGACAGCGCCCGCTCCTCCTCCTAGGGGCCCTTCTCATCATTACCGGGGTAAATCTTCTGGGGACTGGACTCTTGGCCGAGCTTCTTGTGCGCACATATTACGAAGGAAGCGGCCGCAAAATCTATACCATTCGGGAGAGCCTGCCTTGAAAAAGGCCCTAGGGTTTCTCTTAAGAGCCATCATCAGCTTGGGGCTTCTGGTCTATCTTTTTCGCAAGACCGACCTTACGGCCCTCAAAGAGGCTTTCCTGAGCTATTCTCCCGGATGGTGGCTGGCCGGCCTTGCGATTTACGCGGCCTTCCAGGCCCTGAGCGTCCGCCGATGGCAATACATCTGCGATAAACTAGAGTTTCGCCAAACGTATCCCTATTTCGCCAGGCTTTATCTCATCAACATGTATTTCAACACCCTTCTACCGGGCCTCATGGGAGGCGACGTCATTCGGGGATACTACCTAGTCAGGGACGGCTTCGGCCTCAAGGAAAGCTCTTTAAGTGTGGCGGTCGATCGAGGGGCCGGGCTCCTTGGGCTGTGTTTCATCCTGGCGGTGGCTTTACCTCTTTGGGGGAACTTCCTGCCGCCAAAGGTCTACTCCGCGGTCTGGCTCTGGGCCCTGGTCGTGGTTCTCGGAGGGCTATCTTTCTCCCTATGGGCCACCTTGCGCCGGGAAAAACTCCTGGCCCCCCTGAAGTGGCCCTCTTTCTTCGGACTTTTTCTCTACGGCCTCGGCGTCCAGATTCTCTACATCCTGCAGTTCATAGTGATGGCCAAAGGTCTCGGTCTAGGGCTCGCGACGACAGATTTTTTCGTGATTGTTCCTGTGACGGGGTTTCTGGCTTCGCTTCCAGTAAGCCTTGGGGGGCTCGGAGTGCGCGAGACTAGTCTGGTGTATTTCCTGGGTCTAAAAGGTCTGCCCGAAGAAAAAGGCCTTCTCCTAGGGCTCCTAGTGTATTCCACGGTGCTCGTGGGGGCTCTTCCGGGAGCCATCCTTTATCTCCGCGGAGTTCGCGGTGCTAGAGATTAATTTTCTATTAAAAACGTTTGTGGCCATTTTCGTGATCGTGGACCCCATCGGGGGTATCCCTCTCTTTTTAAGCCTCACCGCAGAAGAAACCGAGGAAGAGAGACGGAAGACGGCTCTCAAGGCCGCCCTGGCCGCCTTCACGGTGCTCGCAGTCTTCATCCTTTTCGGAGAAAAAATTCTGGCCTTCTTCCAGATCTCCATGGGGTCCTTTCGGGTAGCGGGAGGGGCTCTACTCTTCCTGATCGCCCTGGAGATGCTTCAGGCCAAGCCCCGGAGCACCAAGAGCACCCCTCCCGAGGAGGCTGAAAGCCGAACCAGGGAGGACGTGGGGCTAGTACCCCTGGGTGTGCCCATCCTGGCCGGCCCGGGGGCCATCACCACCGTAATCGTTCTTTCCGGGGGCGAACCCTGGCCGGTAAAGCTAACGGTGCTCTCCGCCTCGGCCCTGACCTTCTTCCTCACCGTGCTCATTTTCTTTCAGGCCTCCCGCGTCTCCCGCGTTCTGGGTCGGACCGGGGCCAACCTTCTGGTGCGGATCATGGGGCTGCTTCTCTCTGTCATCGCGGTGGAATACATGGTAGAAGGGCTAAAAGAGGTATTTCCTATCCTGGGAGGGGTGCCATGAAAATAGCTCTCGTCTATCACGACCTTTTCCTCAAACACCAGCCCGGAGCCTATCATCCGGAGAGACCGGAAAGGCTCCTCAAGATCCGGGAGAGGCTGGCCGCGGAGGACGTGGCTCCGCTCGTGGAGTATCTCGAACCGCGTAAAGCTACCAAGGAAGAAATCCTATGGAACCACAGCGAGGCCCATTACGAACGGGTGGCCGCCACCGCGGGCAAATCTTCAGTGCAGCTCGATCCGGACACCGCCACCTCGGAGGATTCCTTTGAGGCTGCGCTTTACGCCGTGGGGGCCCAGTTTACGGCCCTGGACGAGCTCTTCCGGGAAAACTACCAGGCGGTCTTCTGCCTGGTGCGCCCCCCAGGGCATCATGCGGAATACGATCGGGCTATGGGGTTTTGTCTCTTCAACAACGTGGCCCTCGCCGCCCATTACGCCCTCAAGGTTCTGAAATTTTCACGTATCCTCATCGTGGACTGGGACCTTCACCACGGAAATGGCACCCAGCGTTCCTTTTACCACCATCGTGAGGTTCTCTACTTTTCCACCCACCAGTTTCCGTACTATCCCGGAACGGGGCGCCTGGAAGAGATAGGCCACGGAGAGGGCCTGGGCTTCACGGTGAACGTACCGCTTCCGGCCGGCCTGGGAGATGCGGAGTACCTTCTGGTTTTCCGGGAGATCCTGCAACCTATCGCCCTGGAGTATCGTCCCGAGCTCATCTTAATCTCGGCCGGTTTTGATCCTCATCGGGATGATCCCCTGGGAGGAATGCGGCTCTCGGCCCAGGGGTTCGGGGCCCTGGCCGGTGTGCTGAAAGAAATTGCCGAGGAGACCTGCGAGGGGCGCCTTCTCTTAACCCTTGAAGGGGGCTACAGCCTGAGCGGACTTTCCGAAAGCGTGGCCGAGGTCATAAAGGTCCTCGCGGGGGTAAAAGCTCCAGAGATAAAGGCCGACCCCGAACCGGCGGCCGCCGAATTCATCCGCGAGGTTCGCAAGTTCTTCTCCCGATACTGGAAGATCTGAAATGGCCCCCAAGGCCTTCTCACCTTGGGATCTTCTTCTTTTTGCCCTCCCCTTAAGTTTTATCATCTTTTTCCGGGAGAGGTGGTTCTCAGGGGGAAGAACGGTCCTTTACGGTTTTCTGCGTATGTCCCTGCAGTTGACCCTTCTGGGCTACCTTCTGGTCTACGTCTTCGAGGCCGAAAGCCCCTACCCGGTAGCGGGAGCTCTTCTCGTGATGCTCTCCGCTTCGGCCTGGATAGCCCTTAATCCCCTGAAGAAACGAGGGCTACATCTTTTCGGAACGGCCTTAAAGAGTATCTTCCTCGGGGCCGGAAGCAGTCTCTCGCTGGCCGTCTTTGGCGTGCTCTCTTTGTCGCCCTGGTGGTATCCCCGCTACCTTCTGCCTATAGCCGGCATGACCTTCTCGGCAGCCCTGAACGGGGTAAGTCTCGCGGCGGAGAGGTTCTTTGCGGCTAGAAGCCTGGGGGCCGCCCTTGAGGAGGCCCGCAACCAGGCCTACCAGACGGCCCTCATCCCCTACCTCAACAGCCTCTTCTCTGCCGGACTGGTCTCCATCCCCGGGATGATGACCGGCCAGATCCTGGCCGGGGTCTCGCCGCTTCTCGCAGTCAAGTATCAGATCCTCATCATGGCCCTGATCTTCTCCTCCGCCGGTCTCTCTTCTTTATTTTTCCTCTTTTTTGTAGTAAAAGAGCACTCCAAAAAGGAAGGAGAAAGTTCATGATCGCCGCGCAGGTCAGGGGCTATTTAGAGAAGGCTTCCTGGATCAGGAAGATGTTCGAAGAGGGGGCCAGGCTCAAGGCCCGGTACGGAGCGGACCGGGTCTGCGATTTCAGCCTGGGAAATCCAGACGTACCCCCCCCTCAGGAGGTAGCCGAGGCCCTGCGGGAAATACTGAGCGAGGATCGCCCGGAATTTCACGCTTACATGCCGAATGCCGGGTTTCCGTTTGCCCGGGAGGCCATGGCCGAAAAGGTCAGCCGGGAACAGGGCCTCAAGGTCTCCGCGGAAGAAGTGGTGCTTACCTGCGGGGCCGCCGGAGGACTCAACATCATCTTCAAGGCCCTGCTCGATCCCGGAGACGAAGTAGTCTTCCCCTCGCCTTTCTTTGTGGAATATGGGTTTTACGTGGAAAATCACCAGGGAGTGCCCCGGCCCGTGCCCACCCGAGAGGACTTCTCCCTCGATCTCGAAGCCCTAGAAAAAGCCATTGGCCCCAAAACTAAGGCCGTGCTCCTCAATTCCCCCAACAATCCCACGGGAAGGCTTTATCCTGAGGAGGATATCGCCCGCCTTGCAGATCTCCTGCGGGAAAAGAGCCAGACCTTGGGGCGGCCGGTTTACCTGGTCTCCGACGAACCCTACCGCAACCTGGTTTTCGATGGGCTGAAAGTCCCGTCCATCTTCAAGCATTACGAGGCCAGCTTCGTGGTCTCGAGCTTTTCCAAGGAGCTGAGCCTTCCCGGAGAGCGGATTGGTTTTGTGGCCGTACACCCGGAGATGCCGGAGAAGAGCGAGATCTTGGCCGCTCTGATCCTGGCCAATCGTATTCTCGGATTTGTAAATGCACCGGCTCTGGCCCAGCGCATTGCGGCCAAGTGTGCCCTGAGCCTGGTGGAGGTTTCCATTTACGAGAGGCGCCGCAATCTCTTCTGCCAGATCCTGGACGAGGCCGGGCTGGAATACATCAAACCTGAGGGGGCTTTTTACGTTTTCCCCAGGACCCCCATCGACGACGTAGAGTTCTGTAAGCTCCTTCAGGAAGAATTGATCCTGGCCGTACCGGGCCGGGGCTTCGGGGCCCCGGGCCACATACGGCTGGCCTTCTGCGTGGACGAAAAGGTCATTGAGCGCTCGCGAGAAGGCTTCATAAGAGCCGTAGAGAAAGCGCGGCAAGGAGGTTAGCCCATGTATCAACCGAGACTGGAGACCATGCCGCGAGAGGAGCTGGAAAGGCTACAGCTCGAGCGTCTGCGTCGAACCCTGGCTCATATAAAAGCCCGCAACCCTCGCTACGCCGAAAGATTCAAGGGGATCAATCCGGAAGATCTCACGGATCTATCTCAGATCAAAGATCTTCCCTTCATCACCAAAGACGAACTGCGCGAGGCCTATCCTTTCGGGCTGGCCTGTGCCCCCAAAGAGGCCTTCGTACGCTTTCACATGTCCTCCGGGACCACCGGGACTCCGGTCGTAAACCCCTTCACCCGCGCGGACGTGGAGCAGTGGGCCGAGATCATGGCCCGGTGTCTGGCTACCGCCGGGGTCACCCACGCAGACGTCCTGCAAATCACTCCGGGGTTCGGTCTCTTTAACGGGGGTTTCGGTTTCCATTACGGGGCGGAACGGATCGGCTGTTTCGTGGTGCCCATCGGTCCAGGCCGCACCCTCATGCAGCTTAAGTTCATGAAAGACTTCGGGACCACGGCTCTCGCGGCTATCTCCTCCTACCCCCTGCGGCTCATCGAGGTGGCCCGGGAAGAGGGTTTCGATTTCCGGGAGACCCGTCTGCGGGTAGGGATCTTCGGGGCCGAGGTCTGGAGCGATGAGACCCGCAAGTACATCGAAGAGGCCATGGGCATCGAGACCTTCGACATCATCGGGATGACCGAAACCGGAGGCGTGGGCCTGGGTATAGACTGTAAGGCCCACGAGGGCATACACGTCTGGGAGGATCATTACCTGGTAGAAATCGTAGACCCGGAGACCGGGAAGGTGCTTCCCGACGGCCAGGAAGGGGAGATGGTGGTCACCACCCTCACCCGCGAAGGCCTACCTCTCATCCGCTATCGCACCCGAGACATCACCCGCATCCTCTCCCGTGAGCGCTGTGCCTGCGGCCGAACCATGTTACGAGTGGCCCGCATTAAGGGGCGCACCGACGACATGCTCAAGGTGAAAGGGGTGAACTTCTATCCCCGCCAGATCGAAGAGATCCTCATGCGCCATCCGGAGACCACTCCGGAATACCTCATCCGCATAGGGAAACGAGCCGGAAAGGATTTTATCGAAATCCTGGTGGAGACCCGGGAGCAGGACGAAACCCTCAGGGAACGCCTGGAAGAAGAGGTTTACAACTTCCTGGGTTTTCACGCCCGGGTTGTCCTTCTCCGGGAAGGTGAACTTCCCCGCCGAGAGGGCAAAGCCAAACGGGTGGAAAAGATTACGGATTAGAGGGTGAGCCCCCTGGGGGTGAAGACCGCTCGCACCGTGACCGGACTTCCCGGTGGGGGGTAAGGGGCGGCCGCCTTTACGGCGGCCACCACCGCCCGGTCGAAAAGGGCGTTTCCGGAAGGTTTGACCAGTTCGTAGCCGAGAAGATCGCCCTGGGCCGAAAGTTTGATCCGCACCACCGCCGAAAGTCCAGGACATTTCTCAAGGGCCAGTGGCACCTCCCAGAAACTCTGGAGATGACTCCGCAGAATCGCTCCGTATTCCGATCCCGGCCCGGGAGGACCGGGGTTTCCCCCGCCCTTTTCTTCTTCCTGTACTTTTTTCTCCAAGGCCGCAAGCTTCTCGCGAAGAAGTTTTTCCTTTTTGAGAGCCGCAAGCCTCTCACGCAAAACTTTTTCCGCATCCTCCGGGACCTTTCGACTCCTTTGCAAGGCCTTTCGGCTTTTCGTAGAAGTGCGGGAGGCCTTACGGTGAGACTTACGGCGGGCGACCCGCGAGGCCTTGCGAAGCCGGGCTTTCCGGCGCACGGTGCGGGGCTTGGTGGCGGTCTTCCGTCGGGACTTCGTTTTGGCCGCAGCCTTCTTTGGACGGCTTTTGGCCTTAGAGGCCGTGGCGGAAGAAGGCTTTTTCGAGACCGCCGGCCGAGTCTCCAGGCGGGTAAGCTTCACCGAGACCGTGGGATAAGCCTTCTTGGAGGGGAATTCCAGAGAGAAAACTCCGAGAAGGGCCAAATGGAGAGCCAGGCTCAGAAAAAAGAATTTCCTAAGACCCTTCATTCTCAAGAGGCTGAGTGACCAGGGCAATATTTGTTATACCGGCTCCAGATAACTCCCCGAGAACCTTAGCCACCAGACCGTAGGGCACACGTCGGTCGGCCCGAAGTTGAACTTCTTTTACCAGCCCGGCGGCCCGGGCCTCGGCCAGCCACCGGGAGAGCCTTCTCAGGGACACAGCCTCTTTCCCTACCAGGATCTTCCCCTCCCGGGTGATGGTGATCACGAGAGGTTTTTCGGTGGGCTTGATCTCTCCGGCCCGGGTTTTGGGGAGGTCCACCTTGAGCCCCGTGGTGAGAAGCGGAGCTGTGATCATGAAAATGATGAGGAGGACCAGCATCACATCCACCAGGGGGGTGACATTGATCTCGGAAAGCAGACCCTTTCGCTGTAAGGAAGCGGGCATGCTTACAATCCTACAAAAGTTCCAGGAATTCTTCCACGGTTAAACCTGCTAACCAGCCTCCGGTCTTTCCAGAGGGATTAAATCATCTTCTTCCCCTATTCTAAACTGCCGGGGTGATGATATCCAGGCGCATGAGGATCTCCACGGTCTCGGCGAGGGGAAGTCCGATTACCCCAGTCACCGAGCCCCGAACCTCGGCCACAAAAGCCGACGCCAGCCCCTGGATGGCGTAGGCCCCGGCCTTGCCTAGGGGCTCGCCGGTGGCGAGATAGGCCTCAATTTCCTCGTCGGAGAGCTCGCGGAACCTGACCTCCGTCCGGGAAAAGAAAGTCTCGGACGCCTCTCCGTGCAGCACGGCCACCCCAGTAAGGACCTCGTGCCAACTTCCTGAGAGCTCGAAGAGTATCTGCCGGGCCTTCTCAAGATCCCGGGGTTTGCCGAAGACCCGTTCTCCTTTCACCACCAGGGTATCAGCTGCCAGGACGGCCTTTCCGGGGCATCTTTCGGCCACCTCCCGGGCCTTTTTCAGGGCCAGAGAGATCACCACCTCCTCGGGCCCGAGACCCTCCGATATCTCCTCCGAAATTTCCGCGGGAAGAACCTCGAACTCAAGCCCCAGCGCCTCCAAAAGGGCCTTGCGACGGGGACTGGCCGAAGCCAGGACCAGGGGTTTCAGATTCCGAAAAAGGCCCGGGCGTTTTCCGTGGTCTGCCGTGCGCATTCCGAAACCTCGATCCCCTTAACCTCGGCCACTTTTTCACAGACATATCGCACATAAGCCGGCTCGTTGCGTTTTCCTCGAAAGGGCACCGGCGTCAGGAAAGGACAGTCGGTCTCAAGCATCAGGGCCTCAAGCGGCGCGAAGCGGACCACCTCCCGGATGTTCTCCGCCTTGGGAAAGGTCACGATCCCGGTCACGGAGAGTAAACACCCGAGATCCAGGGCCTTACGGGCTTCGGGAACTCCCCCGGCGAAACAGTGAAACACCGCCCGGAGCGGAAGGTATTTCTTGATTACCGCCAGGGCCTCCTCGTAGGCCTCCCGCACGTGGAGGACCACCGGCAAATTCTTTTCCCTGGCCAGGGACAGTTGCCTCTCAAAGTGCTCAAGCTGTAGCTCGCGAGGGGAATATTCCTTGGCGAAATCCAGGCCGATTTCCCCCAGGGCCACGGCTCTTGAGGCCAGAGCTTCAAGTTCTCGGTAGGCCTCCTCGTTCAGGTTCTTGACCTCGTGAGGGTGCACACCCACCGTGGGGAAGACGTACCCCGGATAGGCCTCCGCGAGCTCCAAGGCCTTGCGGGAGGTCTTGAGATCGATCCCTACCACCACGATAGCCGAAAGCCCGGCTTCCCGGGCCCGAGCCACCACTTCCGGCAAATCCTTATACCCCGGAAGGTTCAAATGGGCATGAGTGTCTACGAGTTCCATGGAGCCTTATTTTACCCGTCTGGCGAAAAGACTCAAAAGGAAAAATCCCCCGGAGAAAAGTACGATCGCCCCGGAGGGGGGAAGATCCAGAACCACCGAGGCCGAAAGACCTCCCAGCACCGAGAGCCCGCCGAAAAGCCCCGAGAGCCAGAGACACTGCCTGAAACTGCGGGCAACCTCCAGCGCAGCCGCCCCGGGGATGACCATGAGGGCCGAGACCAGAAGGAGGCCCACCATCCTCATCCCGATCACCACCAGAAGGGCCGTAAGGGCTGAGAGCAGTAACTTGAGGACCTTGATCCGTAGGCCACTAGCCTGTGCGGATTCCTCATCAAAGGCTACGAAAAGGAGAGCCTCTCCGAAGCGGCTAAGCATCGCCAGGGTGAAAACCATGAGCCCCAGGGACAGGAGAGTTTCCTCCCGGGTCACCACCAGGATGTTTCCGAAAAGATAGGTGAGGAGTCGCACGTCATAGCTTCGGGCCAGTGAGGCCAGAACCACGGCCAGGGCCAACCCCAGGCCGGCTAGGATCCCCACCGCGGTATCCTCGTAGATCCCGGCCCGCTCACGGATTTCCATCACGGCAAAGGCCGAAAGCACGGTCACCACCAAAGCCAACAGCAGAGGTGCCCCGTTCAGGAGAAGCCCCAGGGCCACCCCGGTAAAGGCCACGTGTGTCAGGGCATGGGGAAGAAGGCTGTCGCGCCGCAGAATAAGGAAAACTCCTACCGGACCAGCCGAGATCCCTAGAGCCAGGCCGGCCACCAGAGCCTTCCAGAAGAAAGCGTAGTGCCAGATAGTCATCAGTGCCAGTGCCCCACCAGGTGGTGATCCCCGGGCAGGAAGCCACAGATTTCGGGATTCTGGCAGAACTCCTCGTGTTCTCCGTGGAAGACCAGGCGCCGGTTGAGACAGGCCACCTGTTTCACGTGACGGTCCACCACGGCGATGTCATGGGTCACGATGAGGATGGTCAGCCCCTCCCGATTGAGCTTTCCCAGAAGCTCGTAGAATCTTTCCTGGGCCGTGAAGTCCACCCCGGTGGTAGGCTCGTCGAGGAACAGCACTTCCGGATTTCCCACCAGGGCCCGCGCCAGGAAAACCCGTTGTTGCTGACCTCCGGAGAGCTCCCGCAAGAGCCTCGGGGCGTAGCCCGCAAGCCCTACCCTCTCAAGAGTCGCCAGCACCAGGTCTTTTCGCCTGGCCCTCAAAGATGGTGGTTTTCCGATTAGCCCCAGGGCCACGGTCTCAAAAACCGTAAGCGGAAGCACGCGGTCCACCAGAGCCGTGACTTTCTGGGGCACGTAGCCTATTCTCCACCACTCCCGAAACTCCGAAAGCTCCCGGCCGAAAAGCTTCACCCTTCCTTTCTGGGGGTGCAGGAGCCCCACCATGATCTTGAGCAGGGTGGACTTTCCGGAACCGTTCGGCCCTATAAGGGCGCAAAAATCTCCGGGAAAGAGCCTGAGAGAGACCTCCTCGAGGATCAATTCCTCGTCATAGGCAAAGCTAACCTTTTCGACCTCAACGACCGGATTCTTCACGGCTTTTTACTTCCTCCCACACCCGGTCCATCTCCTCCAGAGGCACCTCCCGAAGGCTCCGCCCCTGCTCCTGGAAGAACCTTTCCATGGCCACGAAACGTCTCCGAAATTTCTCCAGGCTCTTCTTAAGGGCCTCCTCGGGATTGATACCGAGCTTGCGGGAGAGGTTGGCCACGGTGAAAAGGAAATCCCCTATCTCCTCTTCGAGAAGCTCCCGGGAGGCTCCCCCGAGATTTTCCTCGATCTCGCGCCATTCCTCACGGAGTTTCGGAAGGACCTCCTCGGCCGAAGCCCAGTCGAATCCCACCCGCGAGGCCCGTTCTCCCAGGCGAAAGGCCAGCTGCAAAGCCGGAAGACTCCGGGGAAGATTCCCCAGAACGCTACTTTCCCCGGACTTCTCTGACTCTTTGATCTTCTGCCAGCGGGCCAGAACCTCTTCGGCGCTGGCGGCCCGCTCCTCCCCAAAGACGTGTGGATGCCGCCGGATCATCTTTTCCGCACAGATCTCGAGCATCTCCTCGATAGAAAAACGGCCTTTCTCCTGATAGATGTAGGCTACCATGAGGATCAGGAAAAGGAGGTCTCCCAGCTCCTCCCGAACCTCCTCTACCGGCCCTCTCTCGATGGCCTCATAGGCCTCGTAAGCCTCCTCCACCAGATACTTGCGGAGGCTTTCGGGGGTCTGTTTCCGGTCCCAGGGGCAACCCTCGGGCCCGCGCAGACGGGCCACGATCTCGATTAATTTTTCGAAAAGCTCTCCGCAGCCGGCCATCAGACCGCCTTCCCAGTTGAACCGAAGTAATGACGCCAGTGGTAGTTGAAACGATGCTTGAGTTCAGGGGGAACAAGTTCGATGAGCATTCGGGTGGTCTTAAGGACCACGGGGGCCATCCTAGAGCCCTGTACTATCCGCCCGACTCCGGGATAGAAGCTCACCAGGAAAAAAAGGATCACGGCCAGAAACACGCAGGCCTTGACAAACCCCAGGAGGGCCCCGAGAAACCGGTTGAAGGCCGAAAGGTGAGCGGCCTCGAAGATCCTGGTCAGGAGTTCAGCCAGAATAAAAATGCTAAGAAAAATGAGCATAAAGGCCAGCAACCAGGAGACGGCCTCAAACCAGGGATACCCTTTGAACCAGGGAGCCAGGATCCTTTCAATATGAGGGGTCAAACTTCCGGCATAGACAAAGCCTAAAACCAGGCCCGCCAGGGAGGAAAGCCCGCGGAAGAACCCTATCCAGGCCGTGCGGATCACGAACCAGACGATCAGGCTCAGGGCTATGAGATCAAACCAGGGTATATTCATGCCTCGACCATCCAGAAGGGCCCCCAAGGGGTATCCCGCACTTCGATCCCCAGACGGGCGAGAGCTTCCCGGAGGGCGTCAGCCCGGGCAAAGTCCTTCTCACGCCGGGCAGCTTCCCGGGCCGCCAGTTTCTCCTCCACTTCCGCTCTGGAAAGACCAAGCCGGGAGAGCTTGCGAGACCTTTCGTTTTCGATGAAAAGCTCCGGATCCTGAGCCCCAATCCCGAGAATCTCCCCGGGAAGGTCCTTGATCGCGGAGAGCACTTCCCTAGCCAGACGGGCCTCCTCGGAGGTAGCTTCTCTCGCCGCAGGCAGGAACCGGTTGACCTCGGAAAGAAGGTTGAAGATCTCGCCGATAGCTTCGGCGGTGTTAAGATCGTCGGAAAGGGCCGCAAGGAACCTCTTCCGGAAATTCTCCAAGGCCCCGGCCAGCCGCCGCCCTCCTTTACGAAGCTCTCCCTCCCGCATGGGCTTGACCCGCTTAAGGAAGTAAAGGGCCCCGTAAAGCCCGTAGAG
>WFPH01000096.1 GCA_015487645.1 Thermosulfurimonas sp.
CGCGGTATTCCCGGAGGATACGGATCTCCACCTCTTCTCCCGGGATGACCCCGGGCACAAAGGCCACGCGGCCGTCCGGAAGCCGGGCCAGCCCCTCCCCCCCGAAAACGATCTTTTCTATCTCTACCCGCATCTGGAAATTGTCTTCATGGGGGATTTGTGGTAGGAGCCTAATATAAAACATCTACAGGAGATCGGCTATGGCCGAAAAAAGGCTGGGGACCGTCAATCAAATAGCCAAGCTCACCTGTGAGGCCGTGAAGGAGGTCCTGGAGGCCGCTACGGGCTCCGGGATCCGTTACGCTCCCACGGTGCAAAGGGTGCCCATGGTAAGCCTCAAGCCGGATCTGGGCTGTTTCATTGAGTTTACCGGGGATTACAATGGTCTATTCTGCATGAATTTTTCCGGAAGGGCGGCCCTTGAGCTTTACCGCCGGGCCATGACCTTCATGGGGATGCCGGAAGAGGAGCTGGCCCGGGATTACACCTCCGACGAGGTGGTGAACTTTATCGGGGAAATGGTCAATCAGGTGATCGGGGCCGTGCGGCGCAAGATCGAGACCCAATTCGGGCTTACGGCTCGAAACAGCCAGCCCCGGGCCATCGCTATTAATCAGACCATTACCCTGCTCCTTAACACCATGATAGATAAGCCGCAGTGTCGTCGGCTTTCTTTCCGCACGGAGGACAATGCACCTTTTTACGTGGAACTGGGCCTGGAGCAGACGGAATTCATCCCGCTCGAGGCTCCTCAGGAAGTGAACGTAGACGAAATCCTTTCACAGTTTGAATAGGGGGCGGCTATGGCCAAGCTCAGCATTATCGGTGCCGGAGCGGTAGGCACAGCCGCGGCCCATTGGGCGGCGGTCAAGGGAGTGGCGGAGGAGATCGTTCTCATCGACATCGTTCCGGATCTCGCCAAGGGCAAGGCCCTGGACATCGCCCAGAGCGCCCCGGTTTACGGTTTCTCCTGCCGGGTTTGGGGCACTGACGATTTCGCAGCCCTCAGGGACTCGGAGGTGGTGATCCTCACCGCGGGCCGGCCCCGGAAGCCCGGGATGAGCCGGGAGGACCTTTTGCGGACCAACCTTGAAATCGTGCGCTCCTGTGCCGAGGAGGTAAAAAGATACGCCCCGGACTGCGTCCTCATCGTGGTGACCAATCCTATCGACGCCATGGTCTATGCCGCCTTTCGCACCACCGGATTTCCGCGGGAGCGGGTCCTTGGTATGGCCGGGGTGCTCGATTCGGCCCGTTATCGGTATTTCATAGCCGAGGCTTTAGGGGTTTCCCCGGAAGATGTCCAGGCCCTGGTGATGGGCATCCACGGGGATCACATGTTGCCTCTCGTCAGGCTGGCCAACGTGGCCGGGATTCCCATCACGGAGCTTCTTCCGGAAGAAAAGATTGCTGAGATCGTGGAGCGGACCCGCAAGGGAGGTGGAGAGATCGTAAGCTATCTTAAGACCGGAAGTGCTTTTACTACTCCGGGGCTTTCGGCGGTGGAGATGGCCGAGGCCGTGCTCAGGGATCAGAAGCGGGTGCTCACCTGTTCGGTGTGGCTTGAAGGGGAGTTCGGTTTTTCGGAGGTCTTTATCGGAGTGCCGGTAGTTTTGGGGCGGAAGGGGCTTGAGCGGATTCTCACGTTTGAGCTTACGGAGGAAGAGCGGAAGGCCTTGCAGGCCTCGGTGGAGGCCGTCAGGAAACAGATGGCCATTACCGGGCTTTAAGGGCTTGCCAGAACCTTGACGTTTTGCTATGAGAAAGCAAATCCCGGCAAGGAGGAGGTGCAAGGTGAGAAAGGGGTTGGTTTTTCTGATCTTTGTAGGGTTGTTGATGGTGCCTCTGGGGCTGGCCTGGGGGTCTTCCGGAGAGGAGGATCTGCGGGCTTTGGTGCAGGAACTTCTCAAGGAGGTAAAAGAACTCAAGAAAGAGAACGCGGAGCTGCGTAGCGAGCTTGAGAAGATCAAGGCCCAGCGGGCGCCGGCTCCGGCCCAGGCCCTGATCACGGCCCCGAGCCAGAAAAAACACAGCTTCTTCAGTAAAGGCGGTTACGGTTCTTCTCCGAGCGGAATTGACTTTTATGGTTTTTTCAAGATTGACGCCGTGTGGCAGGACAATACGGCTATAGGGGACGTGTATGTGCTTGTTGCTAGGCCAGAAGACGGAGACAATAAGTTTACCCTCAACTACCGTCAGAGCCGGTTCGGATTCGACTTCTGGAAGACTTTCGAGGACTACAAAGCCTTTGGAAAGATAGAAATGGATTTTTACTATGCTTATACAGATGGATGGAATGATGTTCATTCTCCTTTGAGAGCGCGGCGGGTTTTTGCCGGAATCCAGAAAGGTACTTGGCAATTTTTGGCCGGGCTGGACTGGCAGACCATCTCGCAGCTTGCTCCTCATACGTTAAATTTCGTTCCGCTGGGCTATATGGGAAATCCAGCCTTCCGTATGACCCAGGTACGTTTAACTAAATGGTTCCAGCTGGATCAGGACTCCCGATTGAAGGTCCAGGTCGCCGCGGAACAACCTTATGGTCTAAACGATGAATTGGTGGGAATATTCGATGACGATCCTGCCAACGACGCCGGATTTCCTGGGATAGAAGGTCGTATAGCCTATGAGACCAAACTTTACGGTTTGCCCGCTCTGGTGGCGTTGTGGGGGCATTATTCTCAGGAAGAATATGATATCAAAAGCGGGGAAGAGGATGCCGACAGTTACTCCCTGGGAGTGGAATTCAAGTTCCCTCTCCCCATTCCCTTCTTCTATAAAGCCTTCCTTTCCGGCGAGATATGGACGGGATCGAATATAGATCGGTATTACATGTGTGGAGTAAACCAGGGAGTGGTATTCATCTACAATGGAACTGGAGTAATAAGGAATCCTGATCTGAATCAGGTAACTGATGTGGAGGAGATAGAGGCCCGAGGGGCCTGGATCGAGCTGGAGCTTTTCCTTACCCCCAAACTGGTGACCCATTTCGGATGGGGAATAGACAATCCCGACGATGGCGATTTGAGAAAAGCCGAGGGTGACATTATTTATCAGCAGCAGACTTACTTTGCCAACGTGCTTTATCGCCTGAACAAAGCCATCGCCGTGGGTGCGGAATACATGTATGTGGATGCCGACTATCGTAACCCCACCAAGGACGGTGAACTCAATCGTTTCATGGCGAGCTTCTACTACTTTTTCTAAATCTTAACTCTAGTGGGCTATGTTTCGGGGCTGGGGGAAACCCCCGGCCCCTTTTTATTTTGGAGGACTCCCAAAAATAAAAAAAGGCCCGCCGAAGCGGGCCTTGGGTTTTCAGGGCCGAACCGCTAATTAGCCGATCACTTTCACGTTGCTGGCCTGTTCCCCCTTGGGGCTCTGGGTAACCTCGAATTCTACCTTCTGGCCCTCCCGAAGGGTCTTAAAGCCCTCCATCTGGATGGCGGAGTAGTGCACGAACACGTCTCCACCATCGTCCCGCGAAATGAACCCGTAACCCTTCTTCTCGTCAAACCACTTCACCGTACCTGTTGCCATGATACTAAAACCTCCTTAAAAATTTGATTCCTTAAGGCAGCCTAACATCTTAAAACCCGGAAGTAAAGTCCGTGTATTGGTCCAGTACCTTTGGCACTCGGGATGATTTTCAAGGAGCCATTTTACCGGA
>WFPH01000097.1 GCA_015487645.1 Thermosulfurimonas sp.
CCCCGTATGCGCAGGAAACCTATCATGTCCGGCCAGAGATCGCTTTCCACCAGAATGAAAAGCCGGGGATCGATGGCCGAAACATACCGCTTTAGGGCCCCCGGGCAGTGAAGCGGCGCCGGGTACACCCGGAAACGTTTTCCCAGACGTTGACGGGCGGTCTTAAAACCCGAGGCCGTGGCCACGGTCAATACCAGCTCGTAGTGCGGAAAACGCCGGGCCAGTCCCTCCATCAGAGCCCCGGCCGCCTGAAGTTCCCCCACCGAAAGAGTATGGAGCCAGATTCGGGAACGCTCCGAGGGGAGATCAAATCGGGGGTGCCACCTCTCCCTAAGAAGCCCCCGACGTCTTCTCCACAATTGCCCCAGGAGATAAAAAGGGCAGATTATACGCGAAAGCCAGATATAACGTCCGCTCTTCGGCCCCAAAAATTTTCCCCCGACCAGGAAATGTGTTTATATTAATTACCGATAAAGCATCTGAAAACCTTACTGATTTTCTGCCAAACCTTAGAGGTTTGAAGATCCGGGGAGGAGGACCATGGCCGGGACTAAAAGAGAGATTCCCCAGGAGGTCATCGAGAGGGTCAAGAAACTGCGTGAGGAGATCGAGTATCACAACTACCGCTACTACGTCCTGGACTCGCCGGTGATCTCGGATGCGGAGTACGACGCTCTTATGCGGGAGCTCAAAGAGCTCGAGGAGAAATATCCCGAACTGATAACCCCGGACTCCCCCACCCAGCGGGTAGGCTATCCTCCGGCCAAAGAGTTCAGGGAGGTTACCCATGCCCTGCCCATGTTGTCTCTGGATGACGCCTTCGAGGAAAAGGAGGTTCTGGAATTTGACCGCCGGATAAAGCGCTTCCTCAACCTCCCGGAAGATCAGGACCTTGAGTACACCGTGGAACCCAAAATGGACGGGCTGGCGGTGGAATTGGTCTATGAAGAGGGACGTTTTACGGTAGGGTCCACCCGGGGAGACGGTTATACCGGTGAAGATGTCACCAACAACCTGAAGACCATAAAGAGCATCCCTCTGAAACTCTTTTCCGAGGACGGTTTGCCGATCCCGCGCCTCCTTGAGGTCCGGGGAGAGGTTTTCATGAGGAAAGAAGATTTCAGGCGACTCAACGAGGAACGATTAAACAAGGGAGAACCCCCTTTTGCCAATCCCCGAAACGCGGCCGCCGGCTCCCTGCGGCAGCTCGATCCCAATATTACCGCGCAGCGTCCGCTGGACATCTTTTTCTACGGCGTGGGCCGGGTGGAGGGCTATGAGTTCAAGACCCAATGGGAGATCCTCACCACCCTCCCCAAATGGGGTCTCAAGGTGAACCCCCTGGTGCGCAAGGTGAAGAACATCCAGGAAGCCATCGCCTACCACCATGAAATGGAAAAGCGGCGGGAGGAACTGCCTTACGAAATCGACGGCATCGTGATCAAGGTCAACGACCTTTCCCTGTGGGAAAAGCTCGGCACCAAGGCTAGAAGCCCCCGTTATGCCTTGGCCTACAAATTCCCGCCCACCCAGGTGACCACACAGGTGCTGGACATCGTCGTCCAAGTGGGTCGCACCGGCGCTGTGACCCCAGTGGCCATCTTGAAGCCCGTCCAGGTGGGGGGAGTGGTGGTCTCTCGGGCCACCCTCCACAACGAGGACGAAATCCGGCGCAAAGACGTGCGGATCGGAGACTGGGTACTGGTGCAGAGGGCCGGAGATGTCATTCCGGAAGTGGTCATGGTTATTAAAGAACGCCGTACCGGCCAGGAAAAACCCTTCAGGATGCCGGAAAACTGTCCGGTCTGCGGGACCAAACTGGTCCGCAAGCCCGGAGAGGCCGTCTGGCGTTGTCCCAACCGGGGTTGTTACGGCCAGCTGGTCAGACACCTCCTCCATTTCGCAAGCCGCGCGGCCATGGACATCGAGGGCCTTGGAACCAAGGTAGCGGAGGCCCTGGTGGACCGGGGGCTGGTTCAGGACATAGGAGATCTCTACTATCTCAAGGTGGAAGATCTGCTTCAGCTTCCGGGGTTTGCCCTAAAGAAGGCCCGCAATCTCTACGAGGCCATTCAGCGCAGCAAGAAGACCACCCTTGCCCGTTTCCTCTATGCCCTGGGGATCCGACATGTGGGTGAGGTGGCGGCCCAGTTGCTCGCCCAGCATTTCAAAAGCCTTGAGGCCATAAGGAAAGCCTCCATGGCCGATCTCATGAGCGTTCCGGGCATAGGTCCGGAGGCCGCGCGCTCGGTCTGGGAGTGGTTCCGTAACGAACGGAACCTCAAAACCCTTGAAAAGCTACTTCAAGCCGGAATCACCTTCGAGGAGGAAGAAGCCGGAGAGACTTCGGCGGAGAAATCCCTGGCCGGCCTGACCTTTGTCTTCACCGGAGCCTTGAAGAGCATGACTCGCGAGGAGGCCAAGCGGCGGGTGCAGGCCCTGGGTGGGAGGGTGGCTTCTTCGGTCTCCCGTAATGTGGACTATGTAGTGGTAGGGGAAAACCCGGGCTCTAAGTACGAACGAGCCCGAGCCCTGGGACTGAAAATCATCAACGAGGAGGAGTTCCTGCGAATGATAGGAGAGAAAAGCTAAGCTCCGTAGAAGAAAAGGGGCTCCACCAGTTTGATCCCCCCTGCGGAGAGGATCTCCATGGCCCGCTCGAGATCTTCGTCGGGGACCTTGAAGATCAACACGGCCCTCTCTCCACCCCCCACAAAGGCGTAGGTGTAATCCACATTGATGTCGGCCTCTGAAAGGATCTTGACCACCTGGTAGAACCCTCCAGGCTTATCCTCGACCTCCACGGCGAAGACATCCTGTTCCTTTACGGTGAAGCCTGCCGAGGAAAGCACGCTACGGGCCTTTTCCGGATTGTCCACCACCAGACGCAGGATTCCAAATTCCGCGCTCTCAGCAAGGGCTAGCGCCCGAATGTTCACCCCGGCCTGATAGAGGGTCTCCGTAAGTTCCTTGAGCCGGCCCTTACGGTTTTCCAGGAACACCGAAAGTTGTTTAATGGCATATTGACTACGCATGGGATTACCTCCCGAGTTTTTCTTCCAGTTCCCGTCGATCGATGACCCGTTTGGCCTTGCCCATGGAACGCTCAAGGGTCTTGGGCTCGACCAGCTTGACCCGGGCCCTAAGGAAGAGATGGTTGGCCAGTTCCTCTTCCAGCTTGTGTTTCAGGTTCTCAAGCGTTCCCAGGTCCCCGGTAAAGATCCTCTCGTCCACCTCAACCCAGACCTCAAGGACGTCTAGCACGCCCTTCTTGTCCACCACAATGACATAGTTGGGGGTAAGGCCCTCCACCTTGGTCAGCACGTGTTCCACCTGGGAGGGGAAAACGTTCACCCCGGAGACGATAAGCATGTCGTCGCTTCGGCCTACCACGCGGCCCATGCGGATAATGGTGCGCCCGCAGCGGCAGGGCTCGCGATAAAGGCGGGATATATCCCGGGTACGATAGCGGATGAGCGGCAAGGCCTGTTTGGTCAGGGTGGTGAAAACCAGCTCGCCTTCCTGGCCTTCGGGAAGCACCTCCCCGGTCTCCGGGTCGATGATCTCGGGATAAAAATGATCCTCAAAGATATGAAGCTCTCCATACTCGCAGGAAGCTGCCACTCCCGGCCCTATGATCTCCGAAAGGCCGTAGGCCTCGAAGTACTTAATTCCCCAGGCTTCGGCCACCGCCCGGCGAAGCCCTTCAGAGGCCGGCTCGGCCCCGAAAAAGCCCGCCCGGAGCTTGAAGTCCTTCCGAGGGTCGAGACCTTCCTCCTGGGCCACTTCGGCCAGATGCAGGGCGTAAGAGGGAGTGCAACAGAGAATGGTGGCTCCGAAGTCGCGCATGAGCATGAGTTGACGTTTGGTAAACCCCACACTTGAGGGCACCACCGCGGCCCCCAGGGCCTCGGCCCCATAGTGGAACCCCAAACCACCAGTAAAAAGTCCGTAACCGTAGGCGTTGTGCACCACATCCCCGGGCCCCACTCCGGCCATGAGCATGGTGCGCATCATGACCTCGGTCCAGACCCGCATGTCGTGTTCCGTATAAGCCACTACCGTGGGTTTTCCGGTAGTCCCGGAGGAGGAGTGGATGCGCACCACCTGCTCCATGGGCACGGCCAGCAACCCGAAGGGATAATGATCCCGTAGATCCTGCTTCACGGTGAAGGGAAACCGTTTAAGATCCTCAAGAGAGGTGAGATCATCGGGACGAACCCCGGCCTGATCAAATTTCTCCCGATAAAAAGGTACCAGGTGATAAACACGTCCTAAGGTCTCCCGCAAACGCCTAAGCTGTAGGGCCTCAAACTCTTCACGCGAAAGATAATCCTTAGCGTTGGGCCTCATCGCTCCTCCCTCCTTTTGGCCTACTCCTACCAAGATCTGTTTTTTTTGGCAAGTCTTAATTTTTAGATTAAATTTAATTTTGGAACAAATTTAAGGAGTAAGTTATGGCTCGAAGTTTTCGTTTAGCAGAAGCCCCTTCACCTTACCTTAGAGATCATGCCATACAACCCATAGAGTGGTATCCATGGGGAGAGGAAGCCCGAAACAAAGCTCTTTCTCAAAGAAAACCCCTTTTTATTTCTATTGGTTACAGCACCTGTCATTGGTGCCACCGCATGGCCCGCGAAGTCTTTAATGATGAGGAAGTAGGAAGAGTTCTTTCGGAATATTTTGTTCCCATTAAGGTAGATCGGGAGCTTCATCCGGCAGTAGACGAGGTTTATATGAGCGCTTGTCTTACCGTAAACGGACAGGGAGGCTGGCCTCTCAATGTTTTCGCCACTCCCGAAGGAAAACCCTTTTATTTTTTCACTTATGCTCCCAAAGAGGCTTTCCTTGGTCTTCTATTTCGTCTTAAAGACCTCTGGCTCCAGAAGTCGGAGAGGCTACTAGAAGTGGCCGAAGAACTAGCTCGCCGTACAGAAAGAAGCCTGTCTCCAGAAAAGGGAGAAATCCAGGCCTCAATCCTTACTGAAAAGGCCTTAAAGGTTTTTGAAGAGATCTATGACCCTCTCTATGGGGGTTTCGGTCTCGGGGCTAAGTTTCCCAGCGTGCCCATTCTTTATTTCCTTTTCTCACAAGCTCAAAAAGGGAAAAGAAATGCCCAAAAAATGCTCCGCGAAACCCTGTATCGTATGGCTCTCTCGGGGCTTAGGGACCATATTGGCGGAGGCTTTTTTCGTTACACCGTGGATCGAGGCTGGACGCACCCTCACTACGAGAAAATGCTTTACGATCAGGCCCAGCTTTTAGAAATTTATGCCCTTTATCTTACTCAAGAAGACTCTCCCCTCTTCCGGGAAGTCCTCGAAGAGACCGTAGAATACCTTTTTCGAGAAATGCGTTCTCCAGAAGGCCTCTTCTACACGGCCCAAGATGCCGAAAGCCCCGAGGGAGAAGGAGCTTTTTACCTTTTTACTAGAAAAGAACTGCAAAAAGTCTTTAAAAATCAAGCCCAGAAAGTGGCCGAAATCTTTCACATTGAAGATAATCCCTCCCTTCCTTACTTAACTCAAATTCCTGAACCGAATCCCTCCCTTTTTAAGAAGGCCCTTTTTGAAACCCGAAGGAAACGGCTCCCGCCTCGGGTGGATGAAAAAATCCTTTGCGGAGAAAATGCCCTTCTTTTAAGTGCCCTTATTAAAACGGCCAAAATCCTTTCCTCTTCCAGACTCATTGAAGCCTCTTTGGGGCTTTACCACAAAATCAAAATCCATTTTTGCAAAGGTGAAGATATTTATCGGGTGTTCTATCAAGGAAAAAGGTACCTTCCCGGGCTCCTTGAGGATTACGCCCGGCTTACGCGGGCCGCACTCGACCTTTATGACGTCACCGGAAAGAAAGAGTTTCTTATTGAGGCCCGGAGGCTCTCCCGGATGATGAACGAAAGGTTTGAAGACCCGGAAAACGGTGCCTTCTGGGCTTCGCCTCCAGATCCTTGTCTTTTCTTGCGTCCTAAAGAGATTTACGACCGAGCCTGGCCTTCGGGAAATGCTTTGGCCTACGAGGGTCTTTTACGTCTGGCAATCCATTTTCCCGAAGAAAAAGAAAGGGCCATGGGTTTGCTTAAAGCCCTAGGAGGGTCAGTAAAAAGGAATCCAGAATCCTTTCCTTACCTTCTTGCACTTCTGGCGGGCGAGGTTTAATCTCTGAGGACTATGGGGCTTTATAGGGTGGCCAAAAGCCTTTTTGAAGCCGCCATGCTCAAACGCCTGAAACGCACAGGCTACGCCTATCTTGGAACTGGAGAGGAAAATGTGGCGGCCCACAGTTTCGGAGTGACTTATGCCGCCTGGCTCTTGGCCTCGCTTACCCCGGGGGTCAGGACAGAAAAGGTTCTCAAGATGGCCCTCCTTCATGATCTAGCCGAAGCCCGCATCGGAGATCTCAACTCCGTAAACAAGCTTTATGATAAGACGGATGAGGAAAGAGCCTTTTCCGATGCCCTCTCCGGTCTTCCCATAGAGGAAGAGGCCCGGGAGCTTGTTCGGGAATACCTGGCTCAAGAAAGCCTGGAGGCCCAATTAGTTTATGATGCGGATCAACTGGACCTCATCGTGATGCTCAAGGAACAGAAGGATTTAGGGAACCCCTATGCCCCCAGGTGGTTGGCCTACGCCCGCAAAAGACTCAAGACCGAGGCCGGGCGCCAATTGGCCGAGGCCGTGCTCGAGACCGACTGGGCCTCCTGGTGGCTGGACTACTTCGTGGCCCGGGATGAAAAGGCCTGACCTCGCCCTTTGCAGCCGCTGCGGGCGATGCCTGGCGGTCTGTCCCTCTTACCTGGAAACCGGCCTAGAAACGAACTCTCCCCGGGGAAGGATCTTCCTCATTCAGGAGGGATTTGAGCATCACCCCGCGGTCATAAGCTGTCTCCGGTGCGGAAGCTGCGAGGCGGTCTGTCCCAACCGGGTTCCCCTGCCCGAATACCTGGCCTTATCTACGAAGCCCGAGTGGCCTATCCCGGAACTCGTCTCCGAAAAACTCTGGCCTTACCTCCTTGGAAGAGGTACAGAGTTTTTCAGCCGTAAGATCTCGGGACCTCGCACGGGGCATCCCACCATCTTTCTTTCCTGCGGAGCCGAAGTGGTCTATCCTGGGGCTACCGAAAGGCTCTGGACCTATTTGAAGAGCCTGGGATTTGAGCCTGGATTTACTGAACCTCTCTGTTGTGGACTTCCCCTGGCTTCCCTGGGACAAAGATCGGCCTTCCTGAAGAAGGCCCGGGAAACTCTTACCCGACTGAGTGCTCTCAAAGGCCCCATCCTCACTCTCTGTGCCTCTTGCCTCTGGACCATAAAAAGGCTCTATCCCCTCGTCTTTAAGGGCACAGAGCTTGAAGTTAAATCACAGGAATTAGCTTCAACGATAGAAGAAACCGCAAATTTTCTTGTAAAACTTGGGAAACTTAAGTTCTCTCAGGTAGAGGGACTTTATTTCCATCTTCCCTGTCACCTGCGAGAAACGCCACCGGGATGGTCTTTGCCCACCCTTTCGGTCTGCTGCGGTTCGGTCGGGGGCAAAGCCCTTCTCTCAAAAAGTATCCCCAGAGCCCTGGCCCGGGAACTGGTCCTCAAAAACCCCAAGATACTTGCCACGGCCTGTACCGGTTGCTATCTTAAATTAAGACGGGTCCTCAAATCCCCTCCAGAAGTAAAGCACTGGGTGGAGTATTTGAGTGTTTGAGCCTTCTTATCTCAAGTTAGTCGAATCCGGAGAGATAGACCGCCGGATTGAGGCCCTCTATGCCCGCATGAGCCCCTGTCTCCTCTGTCCGAACGAGTGCGGGGTGGACCGGCTCTCCGGCGAAAAGGGGCTTTGCCGGGTGGGTTCTCGTCCCATGGTCTCAAGCTATGGCCCACACTTCGGGGAGGAAGATCCGCTGGTGGGCTTTGGCGGATCGGGGACCATCTTCTTCACCTACTGCAACCTGGCCTGCGTGTATTGCCAAAACTGGGAAATCAGCCACCTGGGAGAAGGGGAAGAAATCTCGATAGAGGATCTGGCTCGCCTGATGTTGCTTCTCCAGGCCCGAGGCTGCCACAACATAAACCTGGTCACCCCGACCCATCAGGTACCCTTTATCGTAGAGGCTTTGAAGCTAGCGGCCAAAGACGGCCTTCGTCTCCCACTGGTCTACAATTGCGGAGGATACGAATCGGTAGAAACTCTGCGGCTTCTGGAGGGCATCGTGGATATCTACATGCCCGATTTCAAATACGCCGATGAAAAGATAGCCTTTAAGCTTTCCAAGGTTACAGACTATCCCCGTATCGCCCGGGAGGCCCTCAAGGAAATGCACCGCCAGGTAGGAGACCTGGAAATAAGAGATGGCCTGGCGGTAAGGGGCCTCCTGGTGCGGCATCTGGTCCTTCCGGGAAATCTTTCCGGCACGCGAGAGGTTCTGGAATTCATAGCCCGGGAGATCTCCCCCGACACTTATGTCAACATCATGGATCAGTATCGCCCCTGTGGAGACGCCTGGAAATATCCGCCGCTTGACCGAGGGCTGACCCGGGAGGAATACGAAGAGGCCCTGGCCATCGCCCAAGAGGTGGGACTGCGGAGGCTAGACCGTAAAAGATCCCGGTTCGTCCTGGAGATATGAGGATCTTTGCTGTCGGAGACATCCACGGCTGCGCCGATGCTCTGGAAAAATTGCTCGGAAAACTTCCGGTGGACCTGGAGAAAGATCTTTTAATCTTCCTGGGGGACTATATTGATCGAGGACCCTCTCCGAGAAGAGTAATCGAGATAGTGAAAGATCTCAGAGATCGCCACCCACAAAGGGTGATAGCCCTATGCGGGAATCACGAGTGGATGTTTAAACGCTACCTCAAGGGGATAGAGACCGAAGTCTTCCTTTTCAACGGCGGGGAGACAACCCTTAAGGACTATTACCGGGATGGCCGCTTGAATATCCCGGAGGAGCATCTCTCTTTCCTGGAGAGCCTTCCACTTTACTACGAGACCGAAGAATACTTTTTCGTACACGCCGGAGTGCGCCCAGAAAAACCTCTGGCCTCCCAAGAGGAAGAAGACCTCCTCTGGATACGGGAGGGTTTTTATTACTATCCCGGCACCTTTTCCAAAAAGATCGTTTTCGGGCACACCCCTTTTCCGGAACCCCTGATCCTGCCCGATCGTATCGGTATCGATACCGGATGTGTTTATGGCGGCAAACTTACCGCCATCGAGCTCCCCGAGGGAAAAACCTATCAGGTAGAATGCCCCAGGAGGTGGCCATGAGTGTGGTCTTCGACGAATACGACGACGATTACTATGAGAGAAGACCTTCCTGGCGGGAAATAGATCGCCGACGAGACCGCAGCTCACACACCCGTTTGAAGGAAAGACATGAACGGGAGAGTACCCAGAGGGCTCTCACTCGTTCCGGTTGGCTCAAAGAAAAATACCTCAAGGAGGTAGAGAAACTCTTTTCAGGAAAAAAGGGCACCCCCGAACACGAAAAGGCTCTAAAAAAACTCCAAAATGCTTACGGTACCAAGCGTTTCACCAAGGCCGCCCGGGATTATGTCAAGGAATACGGATTACCGGAAGACTGGAACACCCTGATCCTGTTACTGGAGGTCAACGACGAGAATCTGATCTGTGACACCCTGGAAAGCCTCTCCCGTTTGGCTCCGGAACGAAGCCCCATTGAAAGGCAGGGTTTTCTAGCCAAGGTCCGGAGCCTTCTAATGGTAACCGAGAGTACCCGGGTACGGGCCTGTGCGGAGAAGATCCTGGCGGAGGCCGGCTCTTGAAAAATACGATAGAAGAATTCTTGGCCCATCTGGATCTCGAAAGAAACCTCGCTCCCAATACCCTCGCGGCTTATGCCCGGGATCTCCGTGATTTTCAAACCTTCCTTGAAAAACAAGGAGTGAAAAATTTTGAAGAGGTCGGAGTGGAAGAGATTCTGCTTTTCCTGGAAGATCTGCGAAAACGGGGGCTTTCCGCCCGGAGTCTGGCCCGCAAGCTCTCCGCCCTCAAGACCTTTTACCGCTACCTCGAACTCGAAAGAGGCCTGAAACGGAACCCTCTTCTCCTCATCGAGGGCCCCAAGCTCCCCCGAACCCTGCCCAAAGTCCTCACGGTAGAAGAAGTGGAAAGGCTCATCTCGGCTCCGGACACCTCCACCCCGCAGGGTCTCAGGGACCGGGCCATGCTCGAGACCCTTTACGCCACCGGTGTCAGGGTCTCGGAGCTAATAAGACTCACCTTTGCCCAGCTCAACCTCTCTGCCGGTTTTATACGGGTCTACGGCAAGGGTTCCAAGGAGAGACTGGTCCCTCTGGGAGATTTGGCCCGGGAGTATCTCGAGAGATACTTGCGGGAGGCCCGTCCCCTTCTGGCCCGGGGCCAGGATTCCCCTTTCGTTTTCCTCAACCGCCAAGGGCGTCCCCTAACCCGACAGCGCTTCTGGCAAATCATCAAGGATTACGCCCGAAAGGTTGGCATTAACAAGGAAATCTCCCCCCACGTGCTCCGCCATTCCTTTGCCACGCATCTTCTCGAAGGCGGGGCCGATCTCCGGGCAGTGCAGATGATGCTGGGGCATGCCAGCCTGGCCACCACTCAGATTTACACCCATCTCGATCTCCGAAACCTGAGAGCCATCCATGAAAAACATCACCCCCGCGGTTAAACCTTTCCCGTACCAGGAGCTACTCAAATCCGTAAAGGCCCCGGAAGTCCTTCTGGCCGCCTCAGAGGTGGGTGAAGAACTGGGACGGAATCTTTATCTCGTGGGGGGGCCAGTCCGGGACTTCTTCCTGGGAAAACCTGTAAAGGACCTAGATCTGGTGGTTGAAGGCGAGGCGGAACCCGTGGCCCGAGCCCTGGCCGAGAGGCTACAGGGGAGGATCCGATCCCGGTCCCTTTTCAAGACCTTCAAGATCGTGTACGCCGGCGGAGACGTTGATCTCGCCATGGCCCGTAAAGAGGTCTACCCCGAGCCGGCGGCCCTTCCGCAGGTTAGTCCGGCCGGGATCCTTGAGGATCTTACGCGTCGGGATTTCACAGCTAACGCCATGGCCGTCGGGCTTTCTGGGAAATACCGCAAGAAGTTGCTCGACCCTCTGGACGGCCTTCGGGATCTTGAGGCCGGCTGGCTACGGGTCCTCCACGAGAACTCCTTCGTAGATGACCCTACCCGCATCTTCCGGGCAGCCCGTTACGCCGCGCGTTTCAACTGGCGCTTGAGTCCGGAGACCTTCCGGGCCCTGGCCAGGGCCTATCAGAAGGAAACCCCTCTGCGGCTCACCCCGGCCCGGATCCTGGGAGAAATCAAACGCGTTCTCGAGGAATCCGATCCCGAAAAGGTCCTGGTCTGCCTGGAAGAGCTGGGACTATGGCTGGCCCTAGGGCTTCCCGAACCCCCTAGGGACTTTGGCCCGCAACTGGCCTTTCTCCGGAAAACTCTCTCCGAAAAAATCCTCCTCAAGGGTCTCCTTATAGCCCTGGCCGAGGGCCAGGAGGAAAAACTCCTCCGAATCGGGCTTGCGCCCTCGGAAGCCGGAGAGCTTTCCCGGGCCTGGCAGATCCTTACCAGCCTTCTCGAAGACCTCCTTCGAGCCCAAACCCCCAGCCAGCGATACCGACTTCTGCTGCCATATCCTTTAGAAGTGATTACAGGATTTTTCCTGAAATATAGGAAGTTAAGAGATATTCTTAAAGAATATCTTGAAAATAGGGAGGTTCGGACAGGGCTTTCCGGCAAGGATCTTCAGCGAATCTTTGGCCTGCCCCCCGGCCCTCTATTGGGAGAGATCCTCCGGCAACTCCTTTACGCTCGCCTTGACGGGCGGGTCAAAACCCGGGAAGATGAGCTACAGTTCGTCCGGACTCTGATCTCTGAGGAGGCTTGAGAATGTGGTTCCCTGATCTCCGGGGGCTCCTGTTGGTGGCCCCGCCGCTACTTGCGGCCATCACCTTTCACGAGCTGGCCCATGGCTGGGTGGCTTACCGTCTGGGAGACCCCACGGCCAAAGCCGCCGGGCGCCTGACCCTGAACCCTCTGAAACACCTTGATCCCATAGGCACCCTGGTTCTAGTGCTTACCCAGGCCATCGGCTGGGCCCGGCCGGTACCGGTAAATCCTTATTATTTCCGCAACCCTCGTCGAGATATGATGTGGGTGGGGCTGGCCGGCCCGGGAGCCAACTTCCTCCTGGCCCTGGGGGTGGCCATTCTCTACCACGCCTTGGGGCCCTGGCTGCCACAAACTGGTCCAGGGGGAGCCCTGAGGATCATGCTGGCTTTAGGCGTCCAGATCAACGTGGGACTGGGCCTTTTCAACCTTCTTCCGGTGCCTCCGCTGGATGGCAGCCGGGTGCTGGCCGGTCTGCTCCCCTCCTCCCTGGCCTACACCTATCTCCGCTACGAGTACCTGGGTTTCGCCTTCCTGATAGTCCTCATCTTTACAGGTGCGGTGGATAAAATTATATTCCCCTTGATTTTCGGACTTTCTAAGCTGCTTCTGGGAGGATAAGCGGTGGCCGCTAAAAGGGTACTTAGCGGGATGCGTCCTACCGGTCCCCTGCATTTGGGACACCTTCACGGGGTGCTTGAGAACTGGCTACAGCTCCAGGAAGAGTACGAGTGCTTTTACTT
>WFPH01000098.1 GCA_015487645.1 Thermosulfurimonas sp.
AAACATCTTCTTCGCCCGGGAGACGGCCCACCGGCTTCGGCCCGTAAGGCGGGCGATCTGCCGGTTGCTAAGCACCCCGGAAAGCGCCAGGACCTCCGAGAGGAAGTGCGCCGGGTAGGGCCGGAGGTGGTTCCTCTCGTAGCGGCGCACGATCTCTATCCCGGCCTTGACGCCTTCGGCGAAGGCCATCTTCCGGGCCAGCTCTATCTCCCGCCTCACCCCGGCCATCTCCTCCCTCACCACCCGCCGGACATCCTCCAGTGTGAGGGAGGGCATCTCTCTGCGGACGGCCTCCCTGAACTCCCGCAGCCTTTTCGGGAGGCTCGCAAGCCAGAGCCTTACCTCCTTGGCCTTCGGCGTCCTCGCAAACATCGCCACCAGATACGCCCCGGTCTCGTTGAACACCCGAACCTCCCGCAATCCGGCTTCCGTCATCAAATTGATGACGGAAGAATGAGGCTCTATTTCGTCCCGGTAGCGGTTAAAAATATTGTTTACGGACTTCCGGGGCTCGCTAAACCCTAAAATCCGTCCCAGATCTTCAGCGGGAATGCAATTTTCCCCGTTAACCTCGATAACCCTAACATCATGGCCCTGAAATTTGAGAATTAGAGGCTCTTTCATGGCTTCCCCTCCTCATTAGGATTTTATTCCATTGCCATTCTTATAAATAAGACATTGCCATTTGTCAAGTCCCCAGAGATTCCCCTCCAGAGGGCGACCAGGTTGGTGGCTGGAGAAAGACTCTACCGGGGCTGGCGGCTCCGGTAAGCATTGAGGGGTTGACAAATTTGATTCTATTGTTTAGCTTATTAGCGAAATAGAAAAAAGAAAAGGAAAGGAGGTGAGGGGAATGGCGGGCAAGTTTGGTGAAACTCTAAGGGCTTTAAGGATTAAGAGAAAGCTACGCCTTAAAGACGTAGCCCAAGCTATGGGATGGTCGGTGGTATATCTTTCCGACCTCGAAAGGGGACACCGTAATCCTCCGAAACCGGAGGTAATCGCGAAGCTGGCCCGTGTACTCAATGTGCCCGCCGGAGAACTTTTGGCCGCGGCTTCCGAAGATAAAAGACATGTGGAGCTGCCTCTTGAGACCTCTCCGTCCAAAAGAGAGGTCGCCCTTCTTCTGGCTCGCACCTGGGATGAACTTACGGATGAAGAGGCGAGAAAGATCGTTGAAATCCTCAAGAGGAGGTAGATATATGAAGAAATTCAAAAATTCCTCTTGGGTTCCCCCTCTTTCGAATCGAGAGATTGCTTGTCGGGCTTATCGGTTGGTTCAGAGGGTAGCACCAGAGTGCCTTTACGAGCCCCGTCCCTTTCCGGTGGTGGACCTCCTGGAGTTCCACCTGGAACGGCTCACCGGCTTTTCCTTACGCGTAGAAGAATTGCCTCCTTCGATGGAGGCCTACATTGATACCGTGGCTCGGGAACTGGTGCTTTCCCTATCCGTTTACGAAGAGCTGGTTTCAGCAGATTCCGGGCGCCCTCGTTTCACTGCGACCCATGAAGTGGCTCATATAGACATGCATGCGGGATTTTTTCAAATTTTAAGAGAGAAAGGCTTACGCCCTTTTCGGGCCCACCGAGGAGCCCTGCGTCCTTTTGAAGACTCGGAACACCAGGCCGATGTTTACGCCAGCGCTGTTTTAATGCCCCAGCCCGCGGTGAAGCGGTTAGTGCAAGCTTGCCGAAGGCGGGGGCTCACTAAAGAGGAGATCATCAAAATAATGGCAAAAACACTTAGGGTTTCAAGGAAGGCCGCGATGATACGGTTAAAAACCTATAAAGAATATTAGCCCCCCTAAACGGGCCAGGAGGTGGGGGGCCTTGACGAAAGGGAAGCTATCCTACACGCCCTTTTAACTTCCTAGGATAGTTTTCCCTTTCTGTCAAGTCCGGGCCTCCTGGGAAAGGAGGTGTCTTATTATGGCCGCACGCAGAAAGGGGAAGTGCGTTCTTCGTCCCGTGCGCTTCGTCAAGTGGTTTCGGCACTGGAAAACCGGAGAAATCATCAGAGCTGAGAAGTACGGTTATAAAGCCTTCCCGCTCCCGCTGAAGTAGAGATGCTCCGGTAATGGGAGGGCATCCTTAGGGGTGCCCTCCTTCTAAAAATTCCCTCTCCAAACAGGAAAGCGTGAAAGAAAGGAAGGGCGGGATCTTGCGGTCCCCGGTTTCCCATTTTCCAATAGCTGATTGACTCACCCCCAGAAGCCACGCCAGTTCCGCCTGGGTGAGGCCGTGTTTTTTGCGCCAGGCGCGGAGCTCCTCGCCGGAGAGCCTGCGCATCTCCGGCCGCTTAAGCTTCCTCTCCTTTTTCCTCCGGGGGCTCATGGCTAACTTTTACCTTTTTGCACGGCCTTAATCAATCTTCCGGAAGATTTAGCGAATACCGCTCAAGTAACCACCTCCTCAGGGCCTCGCGCGGGATCACCCATCTTCCCGGAGAAGGCTTGATCCCCTCAAGCTCCCCACAGAGAAGTGCCCGGTAAACCACATTCTTGTCCACGCGGAGCCTCTCGGCCACATAAAGCGGCGCGTAGGGTTCCGCCTCGGGCGGAAACTTGCGCCGAAACCACTCCTCAAACCACTCCGGGGTCAACCGGTCAAACACCTCAGCCCTCCCTCTCCCTCTTTTTCCGCCAGTAATACTGGCGGGCTTTTTGTCGGCGCTTAAAGGTCTTTTCCCGTAAAACCCCCTCCGCACACTGGGCCAGAAACCGCCACTCGTCCGGCCCGAGCATTTCCGGCCTGGCCTCCGGCCCGAACACCAGCCTTACGTACTCCGCAAGCATCTTCGGCCCCTGCCGCTTCCCGTAGGCCGCCACAAAAAGCGCCTCCACCTGCTCCCTTCGGGTCATCTAAGCCTCCTTTCTGGCTCTATTAGCTAAAGAAACTCCGGCCCGCAAAAGCCCCTCCAGATCGTCTGCCCACTTGTTATCCCTGGCCAGAGGCCGAACCAGATTCCAGGCCAGACCCAGCAAGGCTTCAACCACACAGAAAGTAACCTTGTCCAGATCTTTTCCTTTCACTGTCCAATAATATCCGTGAAGTCCCAGGTACTGCTGAATATCCTCCAGCCAGCTCGCCACCTCTCTAGACTTCATTCTTCTTACTTTCCGCATCCGCAAAACCTCCGAAAGCCCTCAAGATTCACCGTCTTGCGTTCCGAAAACTCCTGCCGCTTCCCGTCGTTCCACTGCGAAACCGGCCTGAAGTAACCCACCACTCGACTGTAAACCTCGCACTCGATCACCCTCACCCTGACCTTATCGGGCATCGCTATCCTCCGTTTATTTTGTCAAATTGACCACTCCTTTTACGGAAACAGCCTTCATTATCCTTAAACGAGAATCCCAGACTAATTCCGCTATCAAAGCATCTCCATAGCGGAAATCTATTTGTCTTTGGTCTATCCGCTGCCAAAAGTCCTCGTCTTCCACTAGAACAGGAGTAGGCTCATCTCCAATTACGCGCAGATCGAAAGGAACCCCAGGGCTGAGCGAAGGACTGACAATAGGAAAAATACCTACCATTCTGGGAGTACTACACGGCTTTTCCTTAATCTGTTCTTCCATGTGTTTTGCAAACAAAGCTTTAAGAAGCATCCTTTCAAGATCGTTCATCTCCATTCTCCTTATTCAATCAAAAATTCCTCAATGGGATCGCGCAAAACCTTTCCGTCAAACGAGAGTTCTTCAGCGATCTCCTTTAAGGAGGTTCCCCACTCTATGAATGACGCCAGTTTTTTTTCGTCCAGGTGATGGGGCGCCAGAAAATCATGGTCAGAACATGTCGTCAAACGCTTAACAGACACCATTATTTCTTCATCTGGATCATAGGCATGGACCTTGACTTCTGCCATGCATTTACAGGGAAATTCAAGCTCGATCTTTCCGCTAACATAGTCTAAAGGCATAGCCATCCCCCTTGTTCATGTTTTGACCACCTTATTTAAGGTGGTCGAATCATGAACAGGTTCGCT
>WFPH01000099.1 GCA_015487645.1 Thermosulfurimonas sp.
CCCGGCGCCCCTCCCACTGGAAGGTCTCGGTAAGGAGACTCACCACCCTTTCCTGGCCTTCTTTGGTAATGAGGGTGAGATCCTGGAAAAAGAAAGGAGAAACTTCTCCTTTAGCCCGCCGGGAAAGGTTCTTCTGGATCTCCCGGCGAAAACGGGGATGCACCACCTCCCACACTCGTTTTCCTTGCAGTTCCTTCAACTGGTATCCCAACACCTTCAGGGCGTAGGGATTGGCATAGAGGAAACGACCGTCTTCGAGGTCGTAGAGGATAAGGCCCACCGGGGCCTTGCCGAAAAGGCTCAACCAGAGTGGCTGATCCGTTCGGGCCTCGTCGGAGACCTTTTTCTCTTCCGTGAGATCCACCCAGAGACCGATGATGATCAGCCGGTCCTCCAATCTCTCGAAGACCGAGAGCCCTTCCTTTATCCAGAGATAGCTTCCGTCTTTTCGCTGAAAGCGAAAAAGCCGCCACTCCTCATTGCCCCCTTCCAGCAACCGGCGTGTGCTCTCCAGAAGGCCCTTTCGATCCTCGGGATGGATACGTAAGGGGTCCCAGAGGACGGCTTCCAGGTTTTCCGGACTTCCCGGGCTGGCGAGGTTTGCCAGACGGGGGCTGGCAAAGAGTACCTTTTCTGGCCGGAGGGTTTCTCCTTGGACACGAGTCTCTAACAGGTAAACGCCGGCCGGCAGTCCCGCCAGGTATCGCTCACACGGAGGCTCTAGCGGCGGACAAAGCATGACTATAAGTTAATTATTAAAGGGCATCAAAGCCAGATCTCTTCCCTGCTGTTACCATAGAACGAAAAGGTCGCGGTTTTTCCGCCTCTGAAGACAAACGCGAAAAACCCTCGAAGAAAACGCCCGCCTCAAAGATCTTGCGTTATTTTCCGGTTTCCTTGATGAAACGCTCAAGCTCCTCGAAAAAGGCGGATAGCAACTCCTCTTCCGGGACCTTGCGCACGATCTTTCCCCTGCGGAAGATGAGCCCCACGCCCTTGCCCCCGGCCAGCCCCACATCCGCCTCCCGGGCCTCACCCGGCCCGTTCACCACACAGCCCATGACCGCAATCTTCACCGGGGCCTTGATCTTCCGCACCCGGCGCTCCACCTCCTCGTAAAGGCCCATGAGGTTGATCTCACAGCGCCCACAGGTGGGGCAGGCCACGATCTCCGGACCCCGCCGTCTAACACCCACGGCCTTGAGGATCTCCCAGGCCACCCGCACCTCCTCCACCGGCGGGGCCGTGAGCGAGACCCTCAGGGTGTCCCCGATTCCCTCGGAAAGAAGGATCCCCAGTCCCAGAGCGCTCTTCACCGTGCCCGGGATGAGACCCCCGGCCTCGGTCACCCCGATGTGGACCGGAAAATCCGACCTCCTGGAAAATTCCCGATAGGCCGCCACCGTATGCCAGAGGTCCGAAGACTTGAGGGAAACTTTCACGTTTTCAAAACCTAAATCCCCCACGATGTAGTCCAGCCACCGCAGGGCGCTTTCCACCAGGGCCTCCGGCCGCGGCCAGCCGTACTTTTTGAGAAGATCCTTCTCGAGAGAGCCCGCATTCACCCCGATCCGCACACAGGCCTCTCGCGCTCGGGCCTCCTCAATCACCTTCCGGACGTTCTCTCGCCCCTTGATGTTCCCGGGGTTGATGCGGAGGCCGTGGGCCCCGGCCCGGAGAGCCGCGATCGCCAGTCGCCAGTCAAAATGGATGTCCGCGATCAAAGGTATCTGTATCTGAGGGATAATCTCCCTCAGGGCCTCGGCCGCCGCCTCATCCGGTACCGCCACCCGGATGAGCTCGCATCCCTCCTCCTCTAGCTCCCGAATCTGGGCCACGGTAGCCGAGACATCCCTGGTGTCCGTACTGGTCATGCTCTGGACCACCACCGGGTTTTCCCCGCCAATGCGGATCCACCCCACTCTCACTTCTCGAGTCTTTCGGCGATTCATAGACTTAAACGATAGACAACCTCGATTTATTTGATTAAATTCTACCCAAATTTCGGCTGGGAGGCCAGGGATGGTCGATCTTCGGAAACTCGAAGCCTTGGTGGCGGTGGTGGAGACCGGAAGCTTCTCCCGGGCGGCGGAAAAGATCCACCTCACCCAGCCCACCATTTCCGGACACATCAAGGCCCTTGAAGAATACTTCGGCCTGCGGCTCTTTGACCGCCACACCCGCTCGGTAAATCCCACCAGGGCCGGAAGGCTTCTTTACGACTACGCCAAGAAGCTCCTTCTGCTTTACCGGGAACTGGAGCGAGAAATGGCCTATTTCAAGGGCGAGAAGGTGGGCAAACTGGACCTTGGGGGCAGCACCATCCCGGGCCAGTATATTCTACCCCAGCTTATCGCCGATTTTCGCAAAGCTTATCCCGGCATCTCGGTCTTCCTGAAGGTGGGGGACACGAAGGAGATCATCGAGAAGGTGCGCGAGGGAGAACTGGAGATCGGCATGGTGGGAGCACAAGAAGAGGACCCGGAACTGGTCTTTGAGGCCTGCTGTGAGGACGAGATCGTCCTGATCGCGGCGGCCCAAAACCGCTTCTCCCGGGTCTCTCTGGAGGAACTCCCGGAGCTGCCGCTCATCGCCCGGGAACCGGGTTCGGGGACCTGGCGCACAGCCCTCAAAGCCCTGGAAGAAAAAGGCCTTTCCCCTCAGAAGTTAACCCTGGTGGCCGAGATGGGCTCCACAGAAGCCGTTAAACAGGCGGTGAAAGCCGGCCTGGGGCTGGCCTTTGTCTCCCGGAAGGCGGTGGAAGAAGAGCTGTCGCGCCATGAAATCCAAATCCTGCCCTTGAAAGGGCTCCGAATCCGGCGGCATTTCTTTCTGGTTTATCCGGCCCGACGCACCCTTTCTCCCCCGGCCCAGGCCTTCTTGAACTTTTACCGAAAAGATTTATAACGACCTTGAGAGCTTTGCAAAACTTTTCCTCTCTCTGGGAGAGGCAGGGGGTAGGCTCCCCTGCCTCTCCCAAGCCCTCCCCCAGAGGGGGAAGGTATTTGTTCCCAGTCCAAAATCTTCCGGATATAATTAGAGCGTGGCCAGGCTCTGCACCCTCAAAGATTGGCTGGAAGCCTTCTATCGGAAGCAGGAAGACGATTTGCGGTTTTTTGCGGAACTCTTGACCAGCCCGCGGGCCTCGAAAGAGGTCTCCCAGGAATTAAATCGCCGGTTGCGTGAAAGGCGTCTATTTTCCTCCTTTTTCAAGACCCTCTCCTGGCATCATCTCTCTCTGGAAGAACTGGAGTGGTGCGAAAAGAGAATGGAAGAGATCCTACAGAGAGAAGAAGATATAAGAACCCTTCTGGATCGGCTACTTGAAATCTTCGAGGAAACGGAAAATCCTTAAGCCCCTAAATCAGCACCTTCCCGGTCATCTCAGCGGGAATGGGGAGACCCATGAGGTAGAGTCCCGTAGGAGCGATATCGGCCAGAATTCCTCCTTTCAGTTTGTGACCCCGAAATCGGTCATCCACCAGATAGAAAGGCACGGGATTGCCCGTATGGGCCGTATGGGGATGCCCGTTCTCATCGGCCATGAGCTCACAGTTACCGTGATCCGCGGTCACGATTACCGGGCCTCCGTGGGTCTCCCGGAAGACCTTTACGACCTTTCCCACGCACTCGTCCACCACCTTAACGGCCTTCACCGCGGCCTCGAGCACCCCGGTGTGACCCACCATGTCCCCATTGGCGAAGTTGAGAACTACCAGGCCATAACGCCGAGTTTTCAACCGTCGGATGAGCTCCTCGGTGACCTCATAAGCGCTCATCTCCGGCTTGAGATCGTAGGTGGGCACCTCCCGAGGTGAAGGGATAAGTTTCCTTTCCTCTGCGGGGAAGGTCCTCTCCTCGCCCCCGTTAAAAAAATAGGTCACATGGGCGTACTTTTCGGTTTCTGCGATCCTGAGCTGGGTAAGCCCGGCCCGGCTGACCTCCTCTCCCCAGATCCGATAAAGCTTCTCCGGAGGAAAAGCCACCGGGAGATCAAAGGTCTCGTCGTAAAGGGTGAAACATACGAAATAAGCCAGCTTCGGAAACTTTTCCCGGGGAAACTCTTTAAACTCTGGATCGGTGAGCGCACGGGTTAGCTGCCGGGCACGGTCGGCCCGAAAGTTGAAAAAGACCACCGCGTCCCCGTCGTCCACCGTGGCCACCGGTCGGCCATCCTCCAGAATGACCGTAGGCTTGATGAATTCGTCGGTCTCGCCCCGGGCAAAGGCCTCCCGCACGGCGGTAAGGGGATCGGGGGCCGTAAGTCCCCGGCCCATCACCAATGCCTCGTAGGCCAGGCGGGTGCGCTCCCAGCGCCGATCCCGGTCCATGGCGTAGTAGCGACCGGAAACCGTGGCCACCTTGCCGCAGGAAAGGCTTTCCATCTTGCTCAGAAGAGCTTCCATGAAGCGATCAGCGATATCCGGAGCCGTATCACGACCATCGGTGAAGGCATGCACAAAGACCCGATCGTTAAGCCCCTCCCGGGCATAAAGCTCAAGCAGGGCGAAGAGATGCTCAATGGAAGAATGAACTCCTCCGTCGGAGACCAGACCCAGGAGGTGGATCTTTCCTCCGGTCTCCCTGACCTTATCGGCCACCCGCAGGAGCTCGGGATTCCGAAAAAACGAACCCTCTTTTATGGCCCGGTTAATGCGGGTAAGATCTTGGTAGACGATGCGCCCGGCCCCGATATTCAGGTGTCCCACCTCCGAGTTCCCCATCTGACCTTCGGGAAGCCCCACCGCCTCCCCGGAAGCCTCAAGCAGCGTAAAAGGATACTCGGCCTTGAGAGCCTCAAGGTTAGGGGTACCGGCCAGCTTTATCGCATTGGCCCGCCTTTCCTCACGCCATCCCCAGCCGTCCATGATGATCAGAAGAAGAGGTCTAACCTCCGACACCGGCTTCCTCCTCGGACGATTTCCTGGTTTCAAGCCTCGGAGCCTCGGACCAGAGTCCCTCAAGATCGTAGACCTGCCTCACCGGTTCGTAAAAGATGTGAACCACGGCGTCGCCGTAATCCATGACCACCCAGTGACCCTGCGTAAGACCTTCTATTCCCATGGGGTAAACACCCTCCCGGGCGGTCTCGGCCTCGATGAACTCCGCCAGCCCCTGCACGTGCCGGGCCGAACGGGCACTTGCTATCAGGATGAAGTCCGTGTAAGGCGACCTCCCTCTCACATCCAGGATCACCAGATCCTCCCCTTTTTTCTCCTCGATCAGACGGGCTAACCAGCGGGCAAGTGCCACAGAATCCCGAACCATCTAGATCCGGCCCTCCGAAACCAGACGGGCAAAGTGCTCAAAACTCCGATCATAGGTTCTCTCGGCCTCCGGCGGAAAACAGCAGGCCGGAAGCTGTCGCATTGAAAGATGATACTTCAAGCACTCACAGCAGATCCCCTTCTTGGGACAGGGTTCATAAGTACAGTTACAACGTTTTAGATTACTCTCCCGTTTACACTCCATAGGCCACCTCCTTACGCTCAAAATTTAAGGCCTTCCCGGGCATAATCCAGAATCTTCTGCAACCTTTCTGGAGGATCGTTCCGGTGGTATGGATCTCCCCCTTTCCAAAGCAAAGGGCGATCTCCTCCCAGGAAGCATAGAGGTTTTTCGGGCTGGCCTTCCGCAACATATAAGGATGAAAAGGGAAACACCAGCCGCGATAGATCTTGGGATGACAACGTCGACAGGCCTCTGAACCCACATAGGAGGAAGACCAGAGCACGGGAGATAGAAGAAGACCCCAGATAGCGGCTAAAAAGCGGTTAGACATCCAGCTCCCGATACTCCAGGGCGTGGGTCTTAATAAACTCCCGGCGCGGTTCAACCTTGTCACCCATAAGGGTGGTAAAGAGCTCATCGGCCTCGGCCGCGTCTTGAACCTCGACCTTGAGAAGGACCCGCCTTTCGGGATCCATGGTGGTTTCCCAGAGCTGGGCGGGGTTCATCTCACCCAGACCTTTGTAGCGCTGAATGTAAAGTCCCTTTCTCCCGGCCTCTCTCACCCGGGAAAGGATCTCGGAAAGACCGGAAAGCAGATCCTCATACTCCAGGCGCTCCTCTCCCAGGTAAACCTCCACTTTTTTATCCAGATAAGGGATAAGCTTTTGATAATAGCGCCAGACCTCCCGGAACTCTCGCCGGACCGGGATGGAAGGCCCTACGGTATAGGAAAGGTAACCTTCCTTTTGGGAGGTGACCTCGAACTCGTAAGCCCTGGCCCGGACTTCGCTGGGCTTGATACGGCCTACGGCGTAACCCCGCTTCCTGAATCTCTCGGCCAAAGCCGCCACCCGTTCCTCGGATTCAAAGTGATCCGCCCGGGTAAAACCGTTTGAGATTATTATCAGTACCCCTTCTGGGGGTATACCCCGGCGAAGGAGCTCGGAAAGGGCTCTTTCGAGACCGGCCATATCCTCGAGTACCTGCTGAGTCTCCTTCGGAGAGAGACGGTTTCCGGCAAAACCAAGCCCCACGTTTCGTAAAGCCCTTTGAAAGAGATAAGCGTCGAGCTCGGCCTCGTCCTTGAGATAGCGGTCTTTCTTACCCTCGCTCACCCGATAAAGAGGAGGCTGGGCAATATAGAGCCAGCCCCGCTCTATAATCTCGGTCATCTGGCGGTAAAAGAAGGTCAAAAGCAGGGTCCGGATGTGGGCTCCGTCCACATCGGCATCGGTCATGATGATGATCTTCCGGAAACGGCTCTTTTCGGGATCAAAATCCGGACCGATACCCGCTCCCAGAGAAGCCACCAGCTGTTTGATCTCTTCCGAGGAGAGGACCTTATCGATCCGGGCCTTTTCCACGTTGAGGATCTTACCCCTCAGGGGAAGAATGGCCTGAAAACGGCGATCCCTGGCCTGTTTGGCGGATCCCCCGGCGGAATCCCCCTCCACAATGAAAAGTTCCCTTTTTTGAGGATCTTTCTCCTGACATTCGGCCAGTTTGCCCGCGGTGATGACCTCCAGGGCCTCGCCCTTTTTACGGGCGATCTCCCGGGCCTTGCGGGCAGCCTCCCGGGCTCTGGCCGCCTGCACCACCCGGGCCATGATCCTCCGGGCCTCGGCGGCGTTCTCCTCGAAAAACCGCATAAGCCCCTCAAAGACTATTGACTCCACCAGGGGTTTGATCTCGCTGTTTCCGAGCTTCATCTTGGTCTGACCCTCAAACTGCGGGTCAGGCATCCGAAGGGAGATCACCGCACAAAGACCTTCCCTAACATCCTCACCTTCCACCTTTACGCGGAGATTCTTGGGAAGGCCTTCCGCCGTGGAAAGATAGCGGTTTACCGCCCGGGTGAGCGCGGTGCGGAAACCCACCAGGTGGGTGCCGCCCTCCCGGGTGTGGATGTTGTTCACGTAAGCGTAAACGGTTTCGGTGTAGCCCGTGTGATACTGTAGGGCCACCTCTACCTGCACCAGGTCTTTTTCCCCGGAGACATAAATGATCTTCCGGTGAACGGGCTCACGCTTGCGATTGAGATACTTCACAAACTCCGCAAGTCCGCCCTTGAAATGGAACTTTTCTTCGGCCCCGGTGCGCTCATCCCGAAGATAGAAACGCACACGGGAATTGAGGAAGGCCAGCTCCCGGAGACGGTGCCTCACGATCTCGTAGTCGAACTCCTGATCCCCGAAGATCTCGGGATCCGGCTTGAAGGTCACCCTTGTGCCCCGACTCCTGGTGCTTCCCACCCTTTCCACCGGCCCCTGGGGAACCCCTCTCCGGTAGCTCTGACGATAAATCGCCCCGTCCCGATGCACCTCGGCCACCAGCCATTCCGAAAAGGCATTCACCACCGAGACCCCC
>WFPH01000100.1 GCA_015487645.1 Thermosulfurimonas sp.
CTGCTTTAGGAGGTTTCCCGGTGAAAATTCTTGCCTTTCAGGGGAGTCCGCGTTTCGGGGGGAACACCGATCTTTTGCTTTCGGCCTTTGTGCAGGGGGCCGAGGAGGCCGGGGCCGAGGTGCGCCGCTACGACCTTTACCGCATGGACTTTCGGGGCTGCATTGAGTGCGGGGGATGCGATAAGACCGGAGAGTGCGTGCTTGAGGACGATCTCGCCCCGGTTTATGCGGAGCTTCTGGACTCCGAGGTGATCGTTCTGGCCTCGCCCATCTTCTTTTACAATATCACGGCCAAAACCCAGGCTCTGGTGGAGCGCTCCCAGGCCCTATGGGTGCGAAAGTACGTGCTGAAAAACCTTCCCCAAGGGGAGCGCCACGGGGTCTTTCTTTCCCTCGGGGCCACCAAGGGGAAAAAACTCTTTGAGGGGGTGCAGCGGGTGGTGCGGTATTTCTTTGACGCCTTAGGGGCCCGCTATGAGGGCGGGCTTTTTTATCGCGGCGTGGAAAAAAGAGGAGCCATCCGCGAACATCCCACGGCCCTTGCCGAGGCCGAGGCCCTGGGAAGGGCCATCGCCCGGGGGGAGCCTCCCGAGACCTGGCCTCTTACCCGATCCCCCGCGCCTTGAGCCTAAAACGGCTCTTATGCTAAACTAGCCTCGATGAGGGGGTTTTTCTGGCTCTCGATAAAATTTTTCCAAACGAAAGGAAATTTCGTCCCGGAAAAAAACTTACAGCGAGATCCAACCTCTCCTGGCTAACGGCAAAGCGGACTAATGAAGATCAGCCGCCCTATATGGCGAACCTGTTTTTTCAAGGTTCTGACCACGATCGTCACGCTCATTTGTGTAGTCAGCATCGCCATCTCTCTGGTTATCCTTCGGAACCAGAAACGCTTCTTCCTCGAAATTGTCTTGCGGGAACATCAATCTCAGACCCGCTACGTGGCTCGCACTCTTCTGGAACCTTTACTTTACGAAGATATTTACACCATTTACGCCACTTTGCGCGAACTGGTGGAAAACGATCCCCACATCGCTTGGATGGAGCTCAGGGATCGAGGGGGGCACACCGTATTGCGCTATCCGCGCCGCCCGAAAACATTTTCGGAAAAAATAATTGTCCTTTCTGCCGGGATCACGAATGACCACCGGGAAACCCTGGGAACCCTACTGGTGGGCTTCGATCAGAGGCCTTTTTCTCTACAGCTCCAACAAGCCCAGCTGAGGCTCCTGCTCTGGACCGCTCTGGTGATTCTCCTCAGTGTGGGTGTGATTCTTCTCCTGAGCCGCAAGTTCGGTAAACCCCTACTGGCTCTGACCGAAGCCGCCCGGCAAATCAGCCGGGGACGGCTGGGCCTCAGGATAGACCTGAAGGGCCCGGGAGAAATAGGTGAACTCATCGAGGCCTTCAACCGAATGTCTACCGAGCTTAAAAATTCCATGGAACGTCTCAAAAAAGTTCATGAACAAATGGCCAAAAGCGAAAAATTTTATGCGCTGGGACAATTCGCCTCTGGAGTGGCCCATGAGATCCGAAACCCTCTCACCTCCATTTCTCTGGCCCTAGAATTGCTGAAGTCCGGCCAGGAGAACCGGAAAGCCCTGAAAGTTATAGAAAGGGAAATCCAGCGCATCGACCGTCTGGTGCAAACCTTTCTGGACTTTGCCAGAAGCCACTCTCTCAAACTGGAACGCGAAAAGGTCAACCTCAATACCCTGGTGCTGGAACTTCTGGATCTGGTAAGCTTTCAGGCCCGCAAGAGCAACATTCAGATTCACACCGACCTTAAAGAGGTACCGCTCCTGGAAACCTCAGCCGAAGCCCTGCGCCAGATCCTGCTCAACGTTATGCTGAACGCCATCCAGGCCATGCCCCGGGGCGGAGAACTACGGGTTCGTACCGCTCCTCAGAACGAACATTTAGTGGTGTGGATAGAAGACACCGGCGAGGGTATTCCCTCCGGCCTGCTGGAGCGTATCTTCGAACCCTTTTTCACCACCAAACCGGATGGCACAGGGATTGGCCTGGCCATTACCAAAAATCTCGTAGAACTGCTGGGAGGCGAGATCCGCATTTTCTCGGAAGAAGGCAAAGGGACCCGGGTAGAATTACGCTTCCCGCTCAGGGCCCCCCACGGAAGTTAAGCCTTATCCCCCCACAAAAACTCCCGGAAGACCACCTCAGCGTTATCGAGGGC
>WFPH01000101.1 GCA_015487645.1 Thermosulfurimonas sp.
GCCTTTTATCATAGAAGATGCAATGTCCATTAATCGTTTTCATTTCGATTCGTCTTCCCCTTTCCACCGCAAAGCGTTTAAGAAAATCAGACTCCGAGATCTTCAGATAATGGGCCATGCGCCGAATCTCCTCGGGAGAGAGCGAAACCGTGCTATCGCCCTGGCAACAGAAACCGCAGCGCTTACACTCAAAGACCTTTTTCATACGGAATGGGATCCTCAAAGCCGGCCTCGGCAAAGGCCCTAAGCCTCAGCCTGCAGGACTCGCACCGCCCACAGGCCACCTCCTCGCGCTGGTAACAGGACCAGGTAAGGTGAAAAGGAGCTCCCAGATCCGCTCCGAGCTTTACGATTTCGGCTTTGGTAAGGTTGATGAGCGGGGTTTCTATCTTGATGTGGGTCTCAGGACGCGTGCCCTCCTCGATGGCCCGCTCGAAAGCCTCAAAGAAACTCCGCCGGCAATCCGGATACCCCGAAAAATCCACCTGATTGGCGCCGATGAAAATCTTTTCCGCCCCCAGGACCTCGGCCCAGGAGGTGGCAATGGCCAGGAAATGGGCGTTGCGGAAAGGCACATAGGTTACCGGTATCCGGGAGGGTTCAGGCTCCCCTTCCGGAACGGCCAGGTTTTCATCCGTGAGGGCCGAGCCCCCGATAGCCTTAAGCGCCGGGACCTCGGTAATAAGACGGTATTTGGGCCGGAAGTATTCGCAGAGGGCGAGGAAAGCCCGTTCCTCACGGGCCTCGGTGCGCTGGCCATATTTCACATGGAGAAAAGCCAGTTCATGGTCCCGGGCCGCCACCGCGGCCGTTACGCAGGAATCAAGTCCCCCGGAAAGAAGGACCACCGCCAGGGATTTGCCCATCCTTTAGGTACCCATCTCCCAGGAGGAAAGATATTTCTCCTGCTCCGGGGTGAGCCGGTCGATGCGGATCCCCATGGAAGCAAGCTTCATTTCCGCCACCCGGCGATCGATCTCGGGCGGGACGGTATAGACCTCGGGCTTGAGTTCGCGGGCCTGCTTAACGAGATAGGCACAACAGAGGGCCTGATTGGCAAAGCTCATGTCCATAACCGCCGAGGGATGTCCTTCCGCCGCGGCCAAATTCACCAGCCGCCCTTCGGCCAGAACATAAATCCGTCGCCCGTTAACCAAAGTGTACTCTTCCACCTGGTCCCTTATCCGGCGGATCTCCTTAGCGATCTCCTTCAGACCCTCCAGATCAAGCTCCACGTTGAAGTGTCCGGAATTGGCCACGATGGCCCCGTCCTTCATACGGAGGAAATGATCCTTTCGGATGACCGCGATGTCCCCGGTAACGGTACAGAAGAAATCCCCCTTTTCGGCCGCCTCCTCCATGGGCATGACCTCGAAGCCATCCATCACGGCCTCAAGGGCCTTGAGGGGATCCACCTCGGTGACAATCACCCGGGCGCCCATGCCCCGGGCCCTCATGGCCAGCCCCCGCCCACACCATCCGTAGCCAGCCACCACGAAAACGGATCCGGCGAGCAGGCGGTTCGTGGCTCTGAGGATCCCGTCTATGGTGGACTGGCCGGTTCCGTAACGGTTGTCAAAAAGATGTTTAGTTAAAGCGTCGTTGACTGCGATGACCGGATACTTAAGGGCCCCGTCCCGGGCCATGGCCCTTAAGCGAATCACGCCGGTGGTGGTTTCTTCTGTGCCCCCCAGGATCTCGGCCGCCTGCTCCGGTCTTTCGGCATGCAGAGTCGAAATGAGGTCTGCCCCGTCGTCCATAGTGATATGGGGCTTCGTGTCGAGCACGGCCTTGATGTGAGCGTAGTAGGTGTCCCTATCCTCTCCACGAACGGCAAAGACAGGGATCTCCCAGTCCTTTACCAGGGCCGCGGCCACATCGTCCTGGGTGGAAAGGGGATTGGAGGCACAGAGAGCCACCTCCGCCCCTCCGGCCTTGAGCACCGTCATGAGATTGGCCGTCTCGGTGGTCACATGAAGGCAGGCCCCGATTCTTATCCCGGAGAGAGGCTTCTCCCTTTCGAACTCCTCCCGTATCCGGGCCAGAACCGGCATATCCCTGGCCGCCCACTCGATTCGCAGGCGCCCTTTATCCGCCAGCGAAAGATCCTTAACGTGAAAGTCCATACTCACCCCCTACTTATCGAAACCCGCTAGCTCTTTGATTTTCTCCACCATATCTAGGCGTTCCCAGGTGAACTCGGGTTCGTTGCGGCCGAAATGGCCGTAACAGGCGGTCTTACGGAAAATTGGCCGCCGCATGTCGAGATACTCGATCATGCTCCGTGGGCGGAAGTCGAAAAGCTCCTTGATGATCTCCACGATTCGCTCCACCGGAATGGTATTAGTCCCGAAGGTCTGAACGTTGATGGCGATGGGCTCCGGCACCCCGATGGAGTAGGCCACCTGGACCTCGAGCTCCCGGGCCACCCCGGCCGCCACCATATTTTTGGCTACATAGCGGGCATAGTAAGAGGGCGTACGGTCCACCTTGGTGGGATCCTTGCCGGAAAAGGCTCCGCCGCCGTGGTGTCCGCGTCCACCGTAGGTATCCACGATGATCTTGCGGCCAGTCATACCGCAGTCCGCAAGCGGACCTCCGATCACGAAACGCCCGGTGGTATTCACCAGAAACTTGGTCTCCGGACGAAGGTGCTCCGGGGAAATAACCTTTTTGACCACCTCCTCCACAATGGCCTCTTTGAGCTCCTTGTATTCCACCCAGGGCTCGTGCTGGGCCGCGATGACCACCGTGTGCACATAGACCGGACGTTTGTCTTCATAAGCCACCGTGACCTGAGTCTTCCCGTCCGGGCGCAGGAAAGGCAGAATGCCCTTTTTGCGCACTTCGGCCAGCCGCATGGCCAGCCGGTGGGCGTACCAGATGGGCATAGGCATAAGGTCCGGAGTTTCGTCACAGGCGTAGCCAAACATGAGCCCCTGGTCTCCGGCCCCGATGTCCTCGCCCCGATCCACCCCCATAGCGATATCTGGACTCTGCCGGTCGATACTGGTAAGCACCGCGCAGGTTTGCCAGTCGAAACCGAGATCCGAGTGGTTGTAACCGATCTCTTTGACCACTCCCCGAGCAATGGTGGCATAATCCACCCGGGCCTCGGTGGTGATCTCTCCGGCGATAAGAATCATCCCGGTATTCACCAGAGTTTCACAGGCTACTCGGGCGTAGGGGTCCTTCTCCAGGATGGCGTCCAGGATGGCGTCCGAAATCTGGTCCGCCACCTTGTCAGGGTGTCCCTCGGTGACGGATTCAGAGGTGAAAAGAAAATTGGAGAGCCCCATTTGCAACCTCCTCCAGGATTTCGGGGTTAATCTAAACCGAATTAAGTAACCTTTGTCAAGAAACCAATATAAAAATGGCGTCCCCGGCGGGATTTGAACCCACGTTGCCGGCGTGAAAGGCCGGTGTCCTGGACCTGGCTAGACGACGGGGACGCCGCTTTTACTCTCTATTCCAAACAAGAAAACCTTAAGTATTTAAAGCCCTTGACTGAAGGTTATCTTAATCAAGATCCCTTCCTCTGTCAATATGCTGTATTGATCCAATACCTTTGGCACTCGGGATGATTTTCAAGGAGCCATTTTACCGGAGACGGCGGTGCACTTCATCCATGATCGGCTCACTTCTGGCTAGGCCTTCCGAATCTTCAATATTCTTGATCTTTTTTCCTGAAGAGCTTTAAGCCTCTCCTTGATTCCGGTCTTCCAGGTGCAAGAATAGCCGAACACTTCGAAAGTTTATGCCAAAAAAATTTGGTCCTTTAGAAATTCTCAGGCGGGACGATGCTCCGGACGTATTTGAGAAGAGGTTATTCCACCAGGCAGGCCAGCCTTATGACAATGGCCACATGGAAAGTTTTCAGGGTACCATGCGCGAGGAAGTGCTTGATCGGGAAGAATTTGATACTTTAGAAG